>JAFAOB010000255.1 GCA_019238055.1 Alphaproteobacteria bacterium | reverse complement strand
TCAAGACGCTGCTGCAGGCGATCATGCCGCAACCAAGCTTCGCCGCTCTCCAAGCCAACAGGCTTTCCCTCCGAAGACACTTGCACGAACCGCCGAGGAAAAAACGCAACTACCAGCGAATGCTGCGCAATTTTTAGCGCCTATGGGTGAAAGCCGGGGCATTCCGCCGTCGGCGCCTAGTCGGCACCGGCGGAGCGCGCTGCGCTCTGCCGCCCTTACGCTTGCTCGGACGAGATCCTAGGCGACGGTGAGATCGGCCAACATTTCCTTGCCGCGGGTCTCCGGCCCCAGCAACAGCGCGAGGATAAAGCTGGCGGCGCCGAGCGTGGTTCCGAGCAGCATCGGAAGGGCAAGCCCGGTGCCCCAGGTGGCGGCGAGGAAAGTGAGGGTCGGGCCCACGAAGCCGCCCCAGATCGCACCCTGGTGGTAGCAGAAGGCGGTTCCCGTCGCGCGCACTTCGGTCGGGAACCTTTCGTTCAGATAACTCGGGACCTGGCCGAACATGCCGCCGCCCCCGGCCATGCCCTGCATGACAAATGCCACGACGAGCACGGCATAGTTGTTGGTGAACAGATAGAAGGGCGCGACTGGGATCGCCAATAAGGCGGGGGCGATCATCGCCCAGCGCCGACCGATGCGGTCTGAAAACCAGCCCCATGACAAACTGGCGATAAAGGCGAACAGGTTGGCGAAAGCAATCGGCGTCGCGATCATTGCGGGACTCATATGCAGGTCGGCCTGCAGATGCGACGCAAACAGCGACCAAATCGAATAATTGCAGACAAAGCCGCTCGCCATGAACCAGCAGGCCCCGAGCGTGTTGCCGAGCATGCCGCGCTTGAAGATGGCGAAGAGCGGCGCGCGAACCTCGCGCGCCTCAAGCCGCTGCCGGCGCCGATTCTCGACCCAGATCGGCGGCTCCCTGACGAAAAAGCGCACATAGATGATGGTCAGCGCCGGCAAGATGCCGACCCACAGCATGCCGCGCCAGCCAAGATGGGAATAGAACAAGCCATAGACGATGCTGGCCAGAAGAAAGCCAAGATTGCCCGACCCCTGGAGAATGCCACTCATAAAGCCGCGCGAGCGGACCGGCCAAGTCTCCATTACGAGCGCCGCACCGACCGGCCATTCCGCCCCCATGCCGATGCCGAGCAAGGCGCGGAACAGAAAGAGGAACCAAAATGTCGGCGAGAAACCGGCAATGAAATTGCAGGCGGAATACCACGCGATCGAGATCATCAAGGGCTTCTTGCGGCCGATCCGGTCGGCGAGCCAGCCCGCTGCGCTCGCGCCCAACAGACGCATCCACAAGGTGAGCGTAAGCACCAGTGCCGCCGCAGTCAGCGGCACGTGGAACTCCTTGGAGATCGGCACCATGATCAGCAGGTAGACGGTGAAATCGAAGCCGTCCAAGGTCCAGCCGAGCCACGCGGCCCACCAGGCATACCATTGGTCGCGGGTGGGTTCCTTCCACCACGGAATGGGCTTCGTGCTCGCAGCGATGGTCATCATGTCGCACCTCCCCGAACGCGGATCGTTTACCAATCCTTTCGGTCATCCTAGCCTGATCGATTACAGCGGCCAATAGGCACTAGCGTGCGGGTAGGGTGGGTTTGTTGGCCTGAAACACGAGGTGCGCTCCATGGCGAGATGGTTCTTCGACACTTTGATCTGATGTTCTTTTCTTTGGATGCGCGCTACCGACGGAAGAGATCGGCGCCGCTAGGGCCAAGGTCTGAAGGAACGCATAGGATCGGGAAGAACGACCCGGACGCCGATATGGAAGCGGTGCGCGGGCGTATATCCGGGGAACGCGTCGCGCAACATGTTGATCTGCGCGACCAACAGGCTCCGAACGGCGGTCGGCCAGATTTGCGGCAGAGAAGAAGGTTCCGCCCGGAACCCGAATGCGGCGATAATCCGGCGTGCTGGGGGAATGCCCGAGCATGTAGAGTGGGTTGAGCGTGGCGAAACCCACCAGATGACCCCCGGTATTCGACGGGTTTCGCGTTGCTCAACCCATCATGCGCAAGGAGAAACTGGCATGCCGTTCTATCAAAGAGGTGACGTCCGCATCCGTTACGAAGAGGTCGGTTCCGGCTTTCCGCTGCTGGTCATCCCCGGTGGCGGGCTGAATTCCACGGTCGCAGGGCTCGCCAACCATCCCTTTAACCCGCTGGAAGAGTTCAACGGCGAATACCGTGTCATCGCGGCGGATCTGCGCAACGCCAATGGCGGTGAGTCCACCGGCCCGCTCGAGATCGACCGGCCGTGGGATGCCTACACCGACGACCAGCTCGGCGTAATGGATCACTTGGGCATCCGTCAGTTTATGGTACTGGGTTTCTGCATCGGCGGCCCGTTTATCTGGAACATGTTGAAACGCGCCCCGGATCGCATCGTCGCTGCGGTGCTGGCGCAGCCGAGCGGCTTTCGCCCCGAAATTCCCGACCTCTTCTACCAGAACAACATCAAGGGCTGGGGCCCGGGGCTGTGCGCCCGCCGGCCGGACATCACGATCGAGATGGTCGACGCTTTCCTGAACAAGATGTATCGAACCAATGCCGACTTTGTCTTCACAGTGACGCGCGATTTCGTGCGCAACTGCCGTACACCGGTCCTGGTCCTGCCCGATGACGTGCCGGCACATCCCTACGCTGTAGCAATGGAAAGCGCGCTGCTCGCGCCGAACGCGCAAGTGAGCCTCTATCCGTGGAAGGATACGAAAGACAAGATTCCGCTTGCGGTGCGCCATATCCGCACCTTTTTGCGCGCATATCAACCCGCCACTGGCGAGCATCGATTAGCCGCAGCCGCCCAGTAAACCAGCGTTTTTAAAGAAGGCGACTTTTTAAAGGCGACAGGGGCGTCGGCCATCCTGTCGCCCGCAACAAAACCCGTTGGATTTCCCGCTCGCGTTCGTCGAGCTCAAGGCGGCACGCAGCCGAGCGGTGTCGGCCCGTCGGTCCCATGCTGACGGGCCTCGAGCCGACGCGCGATCTCGGCCGGTTTGCCGCCGATATCGATGATGATCGGGTCCTCGTCCGGCGCGGGCTCCTCCAATATCGCGAACCGGCTCTCGAGCAAGGCAATGGGCATGAAGTGCTCGTGCCGCGCGGCCATGCGCCGGTGGATCAGATCGTGCGATCCTTTGAGATAGACCAGGATCACGTCGTGCCGGCCGCCGATGATGATGTCCCGGTAGGATCGCTTCAGCGCCGAGCAGGTCAGCACGCCGCATTCGCTCCGCGCACGCCAGCCGTTGATAGCTTGGAACCGGCTGGCCTTTGCTGGCGAGCGGTGTTAAAGATGGGGTGCCGATCGCACGCCCGCGGGAGAGGCTGCACCCCCTGATTGGAAGGGAGGTGCGGCGCCGAAGGAGCAACCGCCCCGGAAACTCTCAGGCAAAAGGACCGCGGGCGGAAGGGCGCTCTGGAAAGCAGCAGCGGGGTTCGCCCCGCCGCTCACCGAAGGAGTAAGCCTCCGCCCCTGCCCTGCTCTCTCCGCTCGCAGCGGAGGCTCGGCAGAAGGGCTCGGGTGAATCTCTCAGGGTCCACGACAGAGGGGGCATCGGGGACGTAACTGCGTCCGCTCTCTGTCGGGAGGTGCCAGGTGCCCGCCCAGAATGGTCCGCCGCTGCGGCGGACACCGCTTTATCCACTCCATCAATCGCTCGGCGCGCGCATGGTCGCGTTCGCCGGCTACGAAATGCCGGTCCAATACCCGACCGGCATCCTTGCCGAGCATCTGCATACCCGCGCCCAGGCCGGCTTGTTCGACGTTTCCCATATGGGCCAGGCATTGCTCGCCGGAGCCGATGCTGCCGCCGCTCTTGAAAAGTTGGTACCGGGCGACATTCGCGGTCTCGGCCCGCAGCGGATGCGTTACACGCTATTATTGAATGAGGCGGGCGGCATCCTCGACGATCTGATGGCAACCAGGCTCGGCGACCGCCTGTTCGTCGTCGTCAACGCCGCGACCAAGGATAGAGATTTCGCTCATCTCCAGGCTCATCTCGGCCCGGCCGTGTGGATCGACCGGCTCGATGACCGCGCATTGCTCGCTTTGCAGGGACCGGCAGCGGCTGCGGTCCTGGAACGCCTCGCCAAAGATATCGCTCAGATGCGGTTCATGTCTGCGGCGGAGACGACGCTCGACGGGCAAAGATGCCTTGTTACCCGTTCCGGCTATACCGGCGAGGATGGGTTTGAAATTTCGCTGCCGGCTGCTGGGGCGCAGGCTCTCGCTGAGCGGCTTCTTGCCGAGCCCGAGGTCAAGCCCATCGGGCTTGGAGCCCGCGATTCACTGCGTCTCGAAGCCGGGCTGTGCCTCTATGGTCATGACATCGACGAGACGACGACCCCGATCGAGGCCGATCTTGCCTGGACGATTGGCAAACGGCGCCGCGAGGACGGCGATTTCCCTGGAGCCTCGATCATTCTTCGGCAGCTGACGGATGGCCCGGCGCGCAAGCGCGTCGGCATCCGTCCGGACGGCCGGGCCCCGGCGCGCGAGGGAACACCGATTCTCGCTCTCGGGGGCGCCGAAATTGGCCATGTGACGAGCGGCGGATTTGGCCCATCGCTCGAGGCGCCGGTGGCGATGGGCTATGTCGAAATGGCCTCTGCTGCTGAGGGCACGGCGCTTACGCTCGCGGTGCGCGGCACCGCGCGTCCCGCCCATGTCGTGCGGCTGCCCTTTGTCCCGCATCGGTATCACCGCGCATATCCCAATCAGCCGCCGCAGGCCGGGGAAAGCAATACGGCCGAGCCCGCAGGAGGAACACGCCGATGACAGCACCACGCTTTACCAAAGATCACGAATGGGTTCGGCTGGACGGGGATCTCGCGGTGATCGGGATCACCGATTACGCGCAATCGCAACTTGGCGATGTGGTCTATGTCGAATTGCCGGAAATCGGCCGGCACATCGAACAGGGCAAGGAGGCCGCGGTCGTCGAATCGGTCAAGGCGGCCAGCGATGTATACGCACCCGTCTCGGACGAGGTTGCCGAAATCAACGACGCTCTCGCCGCTGACCCGGCCAAAGTCAATTCGGACCCGATGGGCGAGGGCTGGTTTCTGAAAGTCCGCCTCGCCGACCCGACACAGCTCGATCAGCTGATGGACGAGGTGGCTTATCAACACTTTGTCGAGGAGCTTCACTAGATGCGGTATCTGCCGCTGACCGAAGCCGATCGCGCCGCTATGCTGAAGACGATCGGTGTCTCGTCGATCGATGCGCTGTTTGCTGAAGTCCCGGCAGCGGCCCGGCTCGACGGGCTCCTCGACCTGCCGCTGGCGCAAGGCGAGATCGAGGTCGAACGCGCAATCAGCCATATGGCGGAGCGCAATATCGTCGCCGGGTCAGTGCCTTTCTTTATCGGCGGCGGGGCCTATCGCCATCATGTCCCTGCGGCGGTTGACCATTTGATCCAGCGCGGCGAATTCCTGACCTCCTATACGCCATATCAGCCGGAGATCTCGCAAGGCACGCTGCAATATCTCTTCGAGTTCCAAACGCAGGTCGCGCTGTTGACCAGCATGGAGGTCGCCAACGCGTCTCTTTACGACGGCGCGACTGCCTGTGCCGAGGCGGTCATGATGGCAAACCGCGTGACCGGCCGCAAACGAGCTGTGTTGTCGGGCGGGCTGCATCCTCATTACCGCGATGTTTGCGCGACGTATGCCGAGTTTGTCGGCTTTGATGTTGTTGCGACAGATCCGCAGCCGGGAGAAGACGAGAGTCTGGGGCAGCTCATAGACAACACGACCTCATGCGTCGTCGTGCAGAGTCCCGATTTCTGGGGCGAGTTGTCCGATCAGTCGGAACTGGCACGGCTGTGCCACGAGAAAGGCGCGCTGCTCGTCGTGGTGGTCACTGAAATTCTATCACTGGGTGCGGTGAAGCCGCCCGGCGAGATGGGCGCCGATATTGTTGCCGCCGAGGGCCAGTCGCTCGGCAACGCCCTTAATTTCGGCGGTCCCTATCTCGGGCTTTTCGCGAGCCGCGATAAATTCGTGCGCCAGATGCCGGGCCGGCTTGTCGGCGAGACGGTGGATGCCGAAGGCCGGCGCGGCTGGGTATTGACCCTGTCGACGCGCGAGCAGCACATCCGCCGTGAACGCGCAACCAGTAATATTTGCACGAA
Source organism: Alphaproteobacteria bacterium (assembly GCA_019238055.1). Classification (GTDB taxonomy): domain Bacteria; phylum Pseudomonadota; class Alphaproteobacteria; order ATCC43930; family CGMCC-115725; genus AP-15. The sequence goes on along the minus strand of JAFAOB010000255.1, from coordinate 5,532 downwards.
TTCCGGGCTATGCGCTCTCGCCTTCACGATCCATCTGGCGCTGCTCGGGGAGAGCGGCTTCGTTCGGCTTGCCCGGCTCAATCATGCGGCCGCGGTTCGTCTTGCTGAACGGATCGAGCGCTTGCCGGCGGTCCGGCTCGTCAATCACAGCTTTTTCAACGAATTTACGGTGAGGCTGCCGTGCCCTGCGGCGCCGGTTGTCGAGGCGCTGGCGCAAAAGCGCGTGCTCGGCGGCATCCCGATCAGCCGGCTTTATCCGGATCGGCCGGAACTCGCCGATCTCCTGCTGGTGGCCGCGACCGAAACCGCAACCGAAGACGATATGGACCGTTTTGAACAGGCCTTGCGCGAGGTGCTGCCGTGAACGATTGGAGCCAAGCGTTGAGCCTACACACCCCCGCGGCTGCGCCGATAGCGGTGACCTTCAGCGGCAACCGCGCATTGCAAATCGAAGAAAGGCTGATCTTCGAGCAAGACGCGCCGGGGCGCTGCGGGGTCGATTTGCCCGAGCCGCCGGCCTTTCGCCCATGCCTTGCGGGGCTCGAACGCCGTGGTCCGGTTGGTCTGCCGAGCCTCAGCGAGCCGCAGGTGATCCGCCATTTCACCCGGCTGTCGCAGAAAAATTACGCGATCGACAGCGGGCTTTACCCGCTCGGTTCGTGCACGATGAAGCATAATCCGCGCCTCAACGAAAAGCTGGCGCGGCTTCCCGGTCTTGCCGATATCCATCCGCTGCAGCCGGTTTCGACGGTTCGCGGCGCCCTCGAACTGATCGACACGCTATCGCGATGGCTGAAAACATTGACCGGCATGCCGGCTGTCGCGCTGTCGCCGGGGGCCGGCGCGCATGGCGAGTTATGCGGCATCATGACGATCCGCGCCGCGCTCGAAGCACGTGGCGATCCGCGCCGGCGGGTGCTGGTGCCGGAATCGGCGCACGGCACCAACCCGGCAACCGCCGCAGCCTGCGGCTATGCCGTCGATCCGGTACCCGCCAATGCGCAGGGCCGTGTCGATCGCTCCGCTCTTGAACGCAAGCTCGGCCCCGATGTTGCGGCGCTGATGCTGACCAACCCCAATACCTGCGGTTTGTTCGAAAACGAAATTGTCGAAATCGCCGCAGCGGTGCATCGCGCCGGCGCCTTCTTTTACTGCGACGGCGCCAAGTTCAACGCGATCGTCGGGCGGGTGCGGCCGGCTGATCTCGGTATCGACTGCATGCACCTCAATCTGCACAAAACCTTTTCAACCCCGCATGGCGGCGGCGGGCCCGGCAGCGGGCCGGTGATGTTGGCGGCGAGCCTTGCCCCTTACGCGCCGCTGCCCTGGCTGGTGCTCGGCCAGCATGGTCTGGAGCTGGTCGAACATAAAGCCGGAGCGGCCGAGACAGCGATCGGGCGGTTAAAGGGGTTCCACGGCCAAATGGGCATGTTCGTGCGCGCGCTCGCCTATATGCTGAGCCACGGCGCCGACGGTCTCAGACAGGTCGCCGAGGACGCGGTGCTCAATGCCAACTATCTGCGCGTCTTGCTTGAGCGCGATCTCAGCCTGTCGTTTCCCGGACCGTGCATGCACGAGGTACTGTTCGACGATCGTTTTCTAAAGGATAGTAGTATCACCACGCTCGATTTCGCCAAGGCGCTGATCGACGAGGGCTATCATCCGATGACGATGTATTTTCCGCTGATCGTGCATGGTGCGATGCTGATCGAACCGACCGAGACCGAGAGCAAGGCGAGCCTCGACGAGTTCGCTGCGGTCGTGAAGAGCCTCGCCGCGGCGGCCCGCGCCGCTGACGTGGCCCGCTTCCACTCGGCCCCGAGCCTCGCCCCGCGGCGCCGCCTCGACGAGACCGCCGCCGCCCGCAAGCCGGTCCTGCGCTGGCTCCCTGCTTCGCCTGCTTCTGGCGCGGTGGCGGCGCAATAGCGCGAGGCCGGGTTCAGCGCGGCGGAACCCGGCACGTCGTCCCCATGTTGGCTGGTCATTGCGGCCACGATTGCGGATCAGGGCGACGATGCTGGGACGCCACGTTTATCGGGTACATCCGGAGGGCGAAGAATGGACCGTGACAAAGGAAGGCGAGGATCGCGCCCGCGCAAATATCGCCAATCGCGAACAGGCGGTCACCGAAGCGGTCCGGCTTGCGCAGGCCGATCAGCCCGCGAAAGTCAGGGTCGATAATGATGACGGATCGATTGCCGAGGAACGGCTGATCGGCCATGAGTTGAGCGACGACCTTCGGGCTTGAAGGTCATGGTTCAGGAGGGTGCGATTGTCGTCCCGCCATCGACCACGATGGTCTGCCCCGTGATGTATGCGCCGGCGCGCGAGGCCAGCATCAAGGCTACGCCGGCGATGTCTTCGGGCTCGGCTAACCGCTTCAGCAGGGTTCCGGCTTCACGAGCCGCCCGTCGCGCTGGATCTTCGTAGAGGACACGGGCGAATTGGGTGGTTACCACGCTTGGGGCGATGCAGTTGACGCGCACATTATCGGGGCCCCATTCGGCAGCCAGATTGCGGCAAAGCGCGTAATCGGCGCTCTTTGTAACCCCGTACATGCCGAGCATCGTCGTCGAGCGCAGCGCGGCGGTCGAGGTGATAAAGATAATTGCGCCATCGTGCTGCGCGCGCATATCCGGCGCCACCATCCGCGACAGCCAAAGATTGCTCAGCACGTTATTGATCATCATCCGCTCGAAGACTTCGTCGGTCAGCTTTTCGAGCGAGCCGTAATGGGGATTGATAGCGGCATTGCACACAAGAATGTCGACGCGTCCCCAGGCCTCGCGCGTCTTGGCAACGAGGTTTTCGAGCTGCGCCTTGTCCGAAATCCGCGCCGGCACCGAAATTGCCTCTCCGCCGGCAGCCCGAATCGCCGCGGCCGTTTCCTCGCACGGCCCGGCATTGCGCGCGGATATGATGACCCGTCCGCCGGCTTCGGCAAAGGCCTCGGCAATCGCGCGGCCGATGCCGCGGCTCGAGCCGGTAACGATCGCAGTTTTGCCCGATAAATTGAACAGCTTCATGATCGCGGCGTCACAGCAGAAAGTAGCTCAGCAGGGCCAATATGATTATGAGCGAAACGAGGACATACCGGATCAGCCGGGTGAAGCCCACCCAGGTCCGATAATGTTCTGCTAAAACGGGATCTGTTGTGGTGGTTGTTGCCGCCATGTCATGTCTCTTGTGACTGAATTGTGGCGTTCAGGTATATCCTAAACGTGTCTGCTGACAAGCGAATCGGGTTAGCAAGGATTGAGCTTCGCGAAATCCGGTGCCTGCCACCCGTCGATCTCGACCCGGCCGTCGACGATCCGCGTGCGGCCGGTCGCGACGAGCCGCACAGCGAGCGGGTAGAGCCGGTGCTCGGCGGCGAGGATACGGGCCGACAGTTTTGCCTCGTCATCTCCGGGGAGAACCGGGACGACCGCCTGGGCGATAATCGGGCCAGTATCGACCTCGGGGCGCACGAAATGCACGGTACAGCCCGTAAAACGCACGCCCACCGCGAGCGCTTGACGCTGGGCATGGAGCCCGCGAAACGCGGGGAGCAGGGAGGGATGGATGTTGACCACACGATCGCGCCAACCCTCGACAAAATTGGTGTCGAGCAGTCGCATAAAACCGGCAAGGCAGATGAGTTCAACCCCCTCGGCCCGCAGCCGCATATCAGCCTCTGCAGCAAATTCGCCGCGGTCGCGATGTGCGATGACGATGGTCGGGATATCGGCCGCAACCGCGCGCATCAAGCCCGGCGCATCAGCCCGATTGCTTATCACGACCCCGATCTCGGCCGGGTAGCCGGGGTCGGCGCAAGCTTCGATCAGCGCCTGCAGGTTCGATCCGCGGCCCGATATCAGCACAGCCAAACGCATCGCCATTCGCCGGATCGTGTTAGACCCCTGACATCGGGTGCTGTCGGGGTGACAATGGCGTCCTCGGCAAAACTGCGCTATGACCGAGATTACCGCGCATGTGCCGAGAATATGTGATCGAAGGCGGTATGCAATGACCTTGCCGCTCGTGTCCGCTATCCCTTGGAGCCGATGCGGCCGCCAATTTGCTGCAGCGGGGTTTCTCCTGGTAATAGCGGTGCTTGCTTTGGCGCCGGCCCGCGCCGATGATCAACAAGATCCGTACTCGGTAACGGTCAAGGTCGATGCCACCGCCGACAGCGCCGTGGCGGCGCGCACGATTGCTCGCAACGACGGCCAGCGCCGTGCACTCGACGATATCGTTCAGCGGCTCAGCGGCTCAGCAGATCTGTCTAAATTACCAAAACTGGACGACCAGAAAATCACCGATATGGTCGCGAGCTTTGAGGTGGCGCACGAAAAGATGTCGACGGTGCGCTATCTTGCCGATTACACGTTTCACTTCCGCCCCGAGAAGATACGGCAATTGTTGCGAACGGCGAGCATCGCTTTTTCCGAGACCCCGAACAGACCTGTTGTGGTCGTGCCGGTGTATCGCGATGGCGAGCAGCTCGTACTCTGGGATGATCCGAATCCTTGGCGCGACGCGTGGGGCCAGGTTCCGGTGCCCACCAAACTAACGCTGCCCCTGGGCGGGGTCGGTGATCTGACCGCGATCGACGCGGAGCAGGCGCGCTCGGGCGATCCGCAGGCGCTGACCGATATTGCCCAGCGCAATGGCGCCGATGAAGCGCTGGTCGCCGTCGCAAGCGCACGACAGCAGGGCGACCGGCTGGCCGGGCTTGATATTAGCATCAAACACTATCGCCTTGGGCAGCTGACCGACAGCAGCTCCGACAGCATCGATGCTCAGCCGGGCGAGAGCGATACCGATTTCTTCAAGCGCGCTGTCGGCATCGCGATTGGCGAAGTCGAGCACCCGAGACCTTCCGTGAGCGATAAGGAGGCCAGCCTTTCCGCCACCGTTCCGATCAGCACTCTGGCAGATTGGATCGAATTGCAGCGAAGGCTGAATGCGGTGCCGGGCATCCGCGCGGTCGACTTGCTCTCGCTGAACCGGCATGAAGCCAGGATCGTTATCAAGTTCGTCGGGAAGCCCGACCAGCTGAAATCCAATCTCGCACAGGCCAACCTCGATCTCGATGGTGCTGACCCCGATTGGCGCTTGCTGCCGGCCGGCGCCGGCAGTTCGGACTGAGCAAGCTTCTGCGCGGTGATGCGGCAGCTGCCCCCAAATGCACCTGATGAAGGTGTCGGCCTCAGCCTACCCAATTTGATATCGTTGGGGCGCTTGCTTTTGGTGCCTTTGGCAATTTGGCTCATTCTCGGTCATCGCTATGGCGCCGCGTTTTGGATATTTATTGTCGCAGGCATTTCGGACGCGCTGGACGGCTTTATCGCAAAGCATTTTGACCGGCGTACACGGCTCGGCGCCCTGCTGGACCCCATTGCCGATAAAGCGCTTCTTGTCAGTGTCTATGTGACCCTCGGCTTGGCCAACCAACTGTGGCCTTCGCTGGTTATTCTCGTTGTCTTCCGCGATGTCATGATCGTCGGCGGGTTTCTGTTAATTCAAGCCTTCGCGGTACCGAAGCAC
>JAFAOB010000261.1 GCA_019238055.1 Alphaproteobacteria bacterium | reverse complement strand
TCCGAGCACCATTTGAGCCATGCAGCTTCGGCTTTCTTTCCATCGCCTTTTGACGAAGCGGTGATCCTGACGATGGACGGGGTCGGGGAGTGGGCCACAACCTCGGTTGCTCTCGGCGCGGGCAACCGGATCACAATGCTGAAGGAGATCCAATTCCCGCACTCGCTGGGCCTGCTTTACTCGGCGTTCACCTTCTATACCGGCTTCCGGGTCAATTCCGGCGAGTACAAAGTAATGGGGTTGGCCCCCTATGGCGAGCCACGTTTTGCGCAAACAATCCTGGATAATTTAATTGATTTGAAGGGGGATGGCAGTTTTCATCTCAATCAGGAGTATTTCGACTACTGCACCGGTTTGCGGATGACAAACGACCGTTTTGCCGAGCTGTTTGGCGTGCCGGTGCGCAAACCCGACGAATGGCTCGAACAAGTGCATATGGATCTTGCCGCCTCGATCCAAATCGTCACCGAGGAGGTCATTTTGCGGCTGACACGGTCGTTGGCGGTCGAAACCGGTGCCCGCAATCTGTGCCTCGCCGGTGGGGTCGCGCTCAATTGCGTCTCCAACGGCAAGGTTCTCCGCGATGGTAAATTCGACAGGCTGTGGGTGCAGCCGGCAGCCGGAGATGCGGGCGGCTCTCTCGGGGCGGCGCTCGCCGCCTATCATCTCGAACAGGGGGGCACGCGCCATGCCTCGAACCAGATCGACGCGATGTCCGGCAGTTATCTCGGGCCTGCCTTTGGCGACGAGGAGATCAGCCAACGGCTAAAATCGGCCGGCGCCGATTTCACCGAATTGTCTGAGGCTGGGATCATCGATTGCACTGCGCGTGCTCTTGCTGAAGAAAAAGCGGTTGGCTGGTTTCAAGGCCGCATGGAATTTGGCCCGCGCGCATTGGGTGCCCGCTCGATCCTCGCCGATGCGCGCAGCCCGTCGATGCAGCGCACCCTCAATCTAAAGGTCAAGTATCGCGAGAGCTTTCGGCCATTCGCCCCATCGGTGCTGCGCGAGGATGTCGCCGACTGGTTCGAATTGGATGATGACAGCCCGTACATGCTGGTTGTTGCCGATGTCGTCGAGCGTCGGCGGCGGGCGATGAGCGAAGCCGAGCGCCGACTGTTCGGCATCGATAAGCTCAACGTGCCGCGCTCGGACATTCCGGCGGTGACCCACGTCGATTACTCCGCCCGAATCCAGACCGTGCATCGCGAGATCAACCCGCGCTATCACGCGCTGATCAGCCGCTTCAAGGAGCTGACCGGCTGTCCGGTGCTGGTGAACACCAGCTTCAACGTGCGCGGCGAGCCGATCGTGTGCACCCCGGAGGATGCATTTCGCTGCTTTATGGGAAGCGAGATCGACGTGTTGGTGGTCGGCAATTGTTTTCTGCGCAAGGAGGATCAAAACCCGGCCTTGCGTATCGACTATCGTCACACGATCGACCCCGATTAGGGAGTCTGCAATGTCCGGTGATGGCCGCTCAAGCGGGCTGAGCCGGGCCGCCAAACCAAGTACAACGGGGCGACCGGGCGGCCGCACCAGCCTCGACGTAACTGTATTGCCCGGGCTTCACCGCCGCTCCCCGCCAAAGACGCTCAATGCGGCTCAATTTTTCACATGGTTTGGCGCTTCCTTAGTGGCTCTGATTGGCCTGACGATCGGCTTAACCGTTGCCGTCGATCCTTACCGGATGTACGGCACGCCGACGATACCCGGATGGACCGCGCTAAAGCCGGAAATCTACGATCACATTGGCATAGCGCTCACCTACCAGCTCGAACGCGTCCGTCCCAACACTTTGCTTCTCGGCAATTCGCGGGTTGAAGTCGGCTTTGATCCCGAGAGCAAAGTCTGGCCGGGTTTAGCCCGGCCGATCTTCAATGCAGCGGAGCCCGGGCGGGATCTTCGTGCTGCGATCGACATGCTGCGCGACGCGATTGCCGTGCATATCCCGCACACCGTCATCGTCGGTCTCGACATTCTCGATTTTTTGCAAAAACCGACACCCGAGCCGGCGCCGGAACCGACGAGCCGAGCAGAGGACCGGCGACTGCTTGTCGATCGCGACGGCAAGCCCAACCCGGAACGGTGGCTGCAGATCTGGCGTGACCGGCTTGCCACGACCTTGTCGATTGATGCAGTGGTCGACAGCGTGATGACACTGTTCGATCAAGACCCACAAACCGCCGAGACGATTACGCCCCTCGGCTTCGACCCGATGAATGAGTACCACGTATTCGCCTCGCGCCAGGGTTACCATGAACTCTTCGCGCAAAAAAACGCGATATACCGCGCGCAATACCCGCACTACACATCACCGGATTTTGCGCACCCGATGGCGTATCGCGAATTCTGCTATTTGCAGGAGATTATCGATCTCACGAAAGGCTATAACATCAACTTGATTCTGTTTATTCATCCTTACCACACAGACTACCTCGACATGCTGCGTGAGGTCGGGTTATGGCCGGCCTTCGAAGCCTGGAAACGAGCAATCGTGAACCTGGTTGCGGCGGCAAAAACGGCTGGGGCAGCGGACCAAATCCGTCTTTTCGACTTCTCCGGCTATAACCGGATCACTTCGGAACCGGTCCCGCCGCCCGGCGATCGTCACACCGTGATGCACTGGTACTGGGAAGCTGGCCATTACAAATCGTCAATCGGCGATGAGATGCTGCGAACGATGTTTGGCAAGGGCCACTTTGGCGTGGCGCTGACCCGCGCCAACCTCGATCAGGTCCTGGCTGAAATTCGCGCAAGCCGCGCCCGATACCAAGCCCGCCGCATGGGTGAGATCGATCTCGACAACAAGCCGCGGTCCCGCTGACAGCCAAGCAAACCCGGCACTTGTGTTTTGCCGGGCAATCGGTAACCGTTCAACGTTAAGACGCGGGAGGCAACGCATGGCCAGGACCAAGATCGGCGTCGTCGGCTGCGGTGGCCGCATGGGCCGAATGCTGGTCGCTGAAATCGCGGCCACCAAGGAGTGCACGATCGCGGGCGGCAGTGAGGCGCCGGGCAGCGGTTACGTCAACCAGGATATCGGTGAAATCGCCGGTCTCGGACGGATCGGCATCCCGATCGGCGAGGCCGTCGATAAGCTGATGCGCGACAGCGATGTCGTGCTCGAATTCACCTCGCCAGCGGCGACCGCCGAGCACGCCGCACTTGCTGCCAAGCTCGGCAAGCCGATGGTGATCGGCACGACCGGGCTTTCGCCCCAGCAGGCCGATGTCGTGCGTGAGACGGCAAGCAGTGTTCCGATCGTATGGGCACCCAACATGAGCCTTGGCATCAATGTGATGCTGAGCGTCGTCGAGGAGATTGCACGCCGGCTTGGACCCGATTGGGACATCGAAATCATGGAAATGCACCATCGCGGCAAGGTCGACGCACCTTCGGGCACCGCGTTGGCGCTCGGGCAGGCCGCAGCGGCAGGCCGCGAGGTCGTGCTTGAAGAGGTTGAGCAGCGCGCCCGTGACGGGATCACCGGGCCACGACGGACGGGCGATATCGGCTTTGCCGCGCTACGCGGCGGCGATGTTACTGGCGATCACACCGTGATCTTCGCCGGCGCTGGCGAGCGCCTGGAACTAATCCATCGCGCGACAACGCGTGCGATCTATGCTAAGGGCGCAGTGCGGGCTGCGCGCTGGGTGGTAGGCCGTCCGGCCGGGCTCTACGGCCTCAAGGAAGTTCTGGGTCTCTGAACGCGCGCCAAGCCGCAGCATTGGTCAGTCCATCCGCTCCGGTGCGATTGCGGCACGCCAGCGCATCAGCGCATCGCGGATAGTACCGGCCAACTCGCGCCGGACCGCTGGTGCAAGAAAATCGCCAATCGCAAGAAAGCGCCCGTGCGAGGCGACAAAGAGCCGGTTCGAATCGGCGTTGCGCTCTTCGAGCACGACCCTCAACCAAAACGGCTGGAAGCGCCAGATGCGACGATTGCCATACACGCTGATGCGTTCGACCGTAAAGGCATCGCCGGCAAGCCGCAAAATTTCGCGCAGCCGCGCTCTGCGATAGCTGATGCGAAACGCGACATAAACGAGCGCTACATCGAGCCCGAAAAAACCGGTGACCGGCCAAGCGCCGATCGACACAAATGCTATTCCGACGGCGAGGCTGATCAGCCCCAGGATCAGCATCAACAGCTGAAATCCGTGCGGCGGCAGGCTGCGATGCGGCAACAATACCCGCTCGAAAAACGGCGGATCGCGCGGCAGCAAAGGGGCATCTGCTGAAGTCGAGACCATCGCTCTGCAAACAGTACGGCCCAAACTGCGTTGCGTAAAGCACCTCCCGCTGATCCATCCATGCCGTTTGCCGGCGGCGCAGGGCGCCCTTACATTGATGGCCGATGCGACTGATGTCGAGACGCGAGATCGAGGAGTTCTATCGGCGGCTGGCCGAAACCCGGCCGATCCCGCAGACCGAGCTCGAATTCATCAACCCGTTCACATTGCTGATCGCTGTCGTGCTGTCGGCACAGGCGACCGATGTCGGTGTCAACAAGGCCACGCCGGCATTATTCGCGCTCGCCGACACGCCGGAGAAGATGCTGGTGCTTGGCGAAGATCGGCTGATCGAACTGATCCGCACGATCGGCCTGTTCCGGACCAAGGCGAAAAAGATCATCGCGTTGAGCCGCATTCTGGTCGAACAGCACAATGGCCAAGTGCCGCGCGACCGCGCTGCGCTCGAAGCCCTACCTGGGGTCGGGCGCAAAACGGCAAATGTCGTGCTCAATGTCGCGTTTGGCGAGCCGACCATCGCTGTCGATACCCATATCTTCCGGGTCGGCAATCGAACCGGGCTGGCACCCGGCAAGACGCCGCTCGAGGTCGAACTGGCGCTCGAAAAACGCACGCCGCCCCGGTACAAGACCCATGCCCATCATTGGCTGATCCTGCACGGCCGCTACGTCTGCAAGGCGCGCAAACCGGACTGTCCGATCTGCGTCGTCGCCGATCTGTGCCATTATCAAGCCAAAACCGGACCCGCGGAGCTGGTTGCGGCTCGCGCCTCAACATCCGAACCCGAGCCGCTCGCCGAGCCCGCTCCCGAGGCTGTGCAACGCCGACGCAGGGCGCCCGCGCCAAGGACGAGCTCGCCAAGGATTAGCTCGCGACGCGGACGGGCATCACGTCTGCCATAGCCTCGCCGGCATCCCCGGCGGGCTGGACCTGGATGTCGCCTGAAATCTGGCCGCCGCATTCGATCTCGATCTGACCGTAACGGATCGTTCCCGAGACCCGCCCGGCGGCCTTGATCAAGAGCCGCTTGCGGACGACGAGATTGCCCTCGAAACGGCCGCGGATCTCGGCTTCGTCGATCGAAGCCGAGCCCTTGAACAGGCCGGTTTCGGCGATCTCGACCTCACGGCAATTGTTTAGATTTGCCTCGACGCTGCCCTCGATGAACAGCTTGTCACAACAGTTGATCTCGCCCGACAGGGTGATCTCCGGACCGACGCTGAGCCGGCGCGCTTCCCCATGCGCGCGCGCCGGCTGGGCGAACTCGTTCGGGCGGCGCAGCCCGTCACCGAGGCGTGGCGAATCGGCAGAGCGTGATGCATCGACAGGGCGCGGCAGATCCGCCGGCCGTGCCATATCGGGCGTCCGCGGCGGCATCATCGGCGGCCGGATCGGGGTCGTTGCGGTCGGGGCAACGACCGGTCGGGCAGGCTTCATTGGAATGCCTAAATCGTCGGACGACTCTGCCATTTGACGATCCTCTGTTTCGCTTCGCTTGCGGCTGAACATGGTCGGAAACCCGCTTGGATTTTGGTTGCAGGAGACCTAGACCGCGGAGCGAACCGCTTGCGTGTGGCACGCCCCCCGGCAACGCTTCAAAGACATGCACCATAAAAGCGGTGGCGATGACCGGCGCGACAAGGTTGACGAGCGGGATTGCGAATAGACCAGCGATCGCGATTCCGCCAACAAAGATGCGTCCGGCAACCGCCGGCGCACACGTCCCGCCGCCGTGGCGTCGAGCCGTCGTAAAGCCACCGTTTCGAAATACCCCCTGCCAAAAGATATCCGTTCAGCGTTAGAAAGAGAACGCAATTTATTCCCGGAACCAGCAGATAGAGCGGCAATGCCAGCAAATTGAGCACGATCGTCGCTGCGGTCAGCCGCAACGCCGCTCCGGCGGAATTGCCAGTGCAACGAGCGCGCAACAGAGCACCGATTAGGGGTGCGGGCTTGTAACGCAAGCCCCGGCTGCGGCAAACAGTGCTCAAAGATGCTACATGCGGGTATGAACCTCGACGTTATGAGGATGTTAGCGAATCGCCCGGCACGTCCCGACCGGTCGATTCCGAAGGAAGCGAATGATTGATGATTTTAAGGGCAAGGTTCGGGAGGGCCTGCCACACCCGTTGGGCGCAACCTGGGATGGAAATGGCGTCAATTTTGCGCTATTCTCGGCAAATGCAACCAAGGTCGAGCTTTGCCTGCTCGACGAAGAAGGCGAACAGGAAACTGCACGGATCGAACTGCCCGAATTCACCGACGAGATCTGGCACGGGTATGTTCCCGATGTCGGTCCCGGCTCGATTTACGGCTATCGCGTCCACGGTCCTTACGAGCCCGCTAACGGACACCGCTTCAATCCAAATAAGCTCGTGCTCGATCCTTACGCGCGCGGGCATTTCGGCGATCTCGAATGGGATCCGGCAGTCTTCGGCTACCAGCTCGAATCGGGCGATGACACAACCTTTGACGAGCGCGATAGCGCGCCGTTCATGCCGAAATGTGTCGTCGTCGACCCGAATTTTGATTGGCAGGGCGAACCTTGCCGGCGCGCCGTCGCTTGGGAGCACACCGTCATCTACGAGATGCACCTGCGCGGCTATACCAAACTGCACCCGAAACTGCCAAAGGAATGGCGCGGTACCTATAAAGGTTTGTCGGAGGAGGTCATCGAATACATCAGATCGCTCGGCGTTACTTCGGTCGAATTGTTGCCGCTCCATACCTTTATCAATGATAGCTTATTGCTTGACAAAGGCTTGATTAATTACTGGGGCTACAATTCGATCGGTTTCTTTGCGCCGGATCCGCGTTATGCGCATGAGCGCGAACAGACCTTGCGCGAATTCAAGGAGATGGTGGCGCGTCTGCATGATGCGGGGCTCGAAGTCATTCTCGACGTAGTGTACAATCACACTGCCGAAGGGAACGAGCGCGGCCCGACCCTGTCGTTCAAGGGCATCGACAACGCTTCTTACTATCGGCTGCTGCCGGATCAGCCGCGCTATTACATCAACGATACCGGCACCGGAAACACATTGAATTTGAATCACATGCGGGTCATCCAGATGGTCTGCGACAGTCTGCGCTATTGGGCGGGCGAAACCCATGTCGATGGCTTCCGCTTTGATCTCGGCACGATCCTGGCGCGCGAAATCAATGGTTTTGACCATCAAAGCGGATTTTTGAAAGCGTGCTGCCAGGATCCCGAACTGCGCAGCGTCAAATTGATTGCCGAGCCCTGGGATTGTGGGCCGGGCGGGTATCAAGTCGGCGGCTTTCCGCCGGGATGGGCCGAGTGGAATGACAAGTTTCGCGACACGGTGCGCGATTATTGGCGCAGTGCCGCCCCGGCGAGCGCACTCGCCCCAAGGTTGTGCGCGTCAGGCGACCTGTTCAACCATCGTGGCCGCAAACCCTGGGCCTCGATCAATTTTGTCACCGCGCATGATGGCTTCACGCTCAACGACCTCGTTTCCTACAACGAAAAACACAATGAGGCGAATGGCGAAGACAACCGTGACGGCACTTCCGACAATCGATCGTGGAATTGCGGCGCCGAGGGCCCGACCGACGACTCCGAGGTAAATGCGCTGCGCGTCCGCCAGATGCGCAATATTCTCGGCACCCTGTTGTTGTCGCAGGGAACGCCGATGCTGACCGCCGGCGACGAATTCGGCCGCACCCAAAACGGCAACAACAACGCCTATTGCCAGGACAATGAGATCAGCTGGGTCGATTGGGACATCAGCGAAGAGAGCCAATCGCTGATCCGTTTTGTGCAAAACCTGACCGCGCTGCGCCACAAATACCCGATCCTCCGCCGCACCCGGTTTTTGACCGGTATTTACAACGAGGAGCTTGGCATCAAGGACGTGACCTGGATCAACGCGACCGGCGATGAGATGAAGCCCGAGAATTGGGCCGATCCGACGACAGAGTGCTTTGGCATGCTGATGGACGGCCGCGCCCAGCCGACCGGCATCCGCCGCCGCGGCGGGGACGCGACCCTGCTGATGGTGCTGAACGCCTATCACGATCTGGTCGAATTTACACTGCCGGAAACCGCCGGCGGCTCCAGCTGGTCGCTGCTGTTCGACACCAATCTTGCCGAGGATGCGCCGCTCGAAAGCTTTGCCTTCGGCGAGATCTACGGTGTGACTGGTCGCTCGCTGCTGCTGTTTGCGCTCGAACCCGAGACTCCCGCCGTGTTTACCTGAGCAATCGAGAGCAGCAGTGGCGAGTGCACATTACGCCTTCAGAAATTCGCGGGCGGTGACATGGGGGCCCGTGTCGGACGCGGCCCCGTAGCTATTCTCGATCGAACGGCTTTCAGGTATGAACTTCGGCGCAATTATCAGTGGCTAAGGTGATGGTTATCAACCTGAACAAATACCGCAAACAGCGCGAGCGGGCCGAAGCCGAGCAGCGAGCGGCCGAAAATCGGGTTCGCTTTGGCCGCAGCAAGGCGGCGCGCACGAAAGACCTCCAGGAACGCCAGCGCACCGAAAAGTCGATCGATGGTAAACACCTCGGAGAGCGCGACCCGGAAACGTGAACGCCCTCTGACGCAGAAAATGGTCATGTCCCTACCGGAACTTCGGATCCGGGCTCTGCTTCAGCCTCTCAAGCCCTGATGACGAAAGAAATCCGGCAGGTCCCGGCGGACAGGTTGCTCACCGAAGAGCTCGTCGATGACGAGGTCGTCGAGATGGCGAACCTGACCACCGCTCAGACCGGCGTGGCCGGCACGATTTTCATCTCGACCGCCATGGGTGGGCATGGGCCGCGCGTGAAATATTTCGTGCAGCCGGGACGCTCGCAGCCGAGCTTCTCGGTATCGCTTGCAGACAGCCCCGCCATTCTCGCGAACAGCCTGCCGATCCGCGTCTTGCGCCAGATGTCGCCGCAAGTCATTGCCTGGGTGTCGCGCAACAAGGATGCGCTGCTCGATTTCTGGTATCACGGCGACGCCTGGACGCAGCCCGAGGTCAACGCCTTCGTTCAGACTCTCCAGCGAGTCTGATTTTCGACATTCAACAATTTTGTGACCGGGTACAGCTCTTGATACATTGCGTGCGCGCAGATCTGGATTGACGCCATGCCCTCGCACAAATTCACCGCCGCCGAGAGAGACGCACTATCATCGTCATCACCAAGGGAAAACCTGCGCGGGACGTCACGCAAGTTCGATGACCGCACCACCACCAAGCCAAGGCGGCATCAGCTCACGAAACGCTTCTTCCGGGTTGCATGAAAGTTTGTCGAACATCGTAAGCTCCTGCTGTGACACGGTGCGTAACTCGGATGGAGCCTCCCGCCATCTGTCCCAAGCGGACGTCTCCCGGTTATTCACCGCGAAGGCATCACGGACAACGTTCACGCTCATAAACCAAATACCTCTGATGCTGCCCTGCCCATAGCGGTTCGGGTCATCGTTCCCGACCCGACAGCGTAGCCACGCCTCTCCGGCGGTGAGAAACATGTTGCGAGGCACATTAGAGGTGTCGAAGGTGACACTGCAGGCCGCTTTTACAACCTCATCAAGCTGGGCATCGCTCAGACACCAGCGGGCTTCGCGGCTGTTCCAGTATTCGCAAATCCAATGATCCTCCCAGCCTTCCCCAAGGTAGGAGGCAAAGCCACACCGCAACCGTGCAGCCGTGCCTTTGGCACGTAGGAAAGCGCACATCATCAGCGCAAAGTCTCGACACGTCCCGACTTCCCGCTGTGTTGGCATCCGGCTTTCGAGTTCGCGCCCGTCACGCTTGACGAGAGCCGCAAGGCGCTCTTTGACCGGCAATGTAGTGCGGCTGACGATGCCGAATGCGCCGCTGTCGCTATACTGCTCGAGCCACGCACAGTGAACTATGAGACCCTGCACCACTTGGCTGAGAGCGGTGATCTCGCCCGGCAGCCCTCCAACCAAGGCGGCTAGGCTCGCAGGGTCCGTCATCGGTGTGTGAACGAGCCAGCGGCTGGGTGACTGCTGCATCGGCTGTCTCTGAGTTGCAACGGCGACGACGCACCTTACCCAAAAAGCTAAATCCTGTCTTACCGCTACAAAATTCAAAAGCGGCATGGGCGAAAGCTTGCGGCAATCCGCATGTTGTGATCCGCCGTTGGCGGACGATTATTCGAATTCGAGGATGACCTCGTCGACGGCGAGGCTGTCACCGGGCTTGGCGCGGATCGCGGCAATGCGGCCGTCGCGCTCGGCGCGCAGCACGTTCTCCATCTTCATCGCCTCGACCGTGGCGAGCGCCTCACCGGCTTTGACCTCCTGCCCTGGCGCCACAGCGATCGACGACAGCAAGCCCGGCATCGGCGACAACAATAGCCGCGAGGTATCGGGCGGCTTTTTCTCAGGCATCAGCGCCAGGAGCTCGGCGGCGCGCGGCGACAGTACCTGGGCACGCCGCACGATCCCGCGATGGGCCAAGCGAAACGCCGCCGCCGATAGCCGCGCGATCTGCACGGTTGCGGTTGCGCCCTCACCAACGATCCGCAATAACACCTGACCCGGCTGCCAATCGGTCGCGACCGTTAATCGCTCGCCGCGGATCTCGACCTCATAGGCCGCTCCGTTTGCACGCACCGCGACGGCGTGCATCTTGCCGCCGAGCAGGATCGTCCAGTCCGCGGGGATCGCGCCATGCAGGCCGGGGAGCCGGCCGTCGATCGCTGCCTCACATTCGCGGATGCGGCAACCGGCGAGTGCGGCGGCGATTAATATGACCCGATCGGCCGGGACAAATCCGGTAGGCGCCAGGAACCCCGCCGGAAATTCCTCGGCGATGAAGTCGGTCGACAATGCGCCGCGGCGAAACCGCTCATTGTCGGCGATTGCCGCCAGAAAAGCGACATTGTGCTGGAGGCCGGCGATGTAAAACCCGTCGAGCGCATCACACAGCCGGTCGACGGCGGCATCGCGATCAGCACCGTGGGCCACGAGCTTCGCGATCATCGGATCGTAATAGATGCCGATCTCAGCACCTTCATAGACGCCATCATCGACCCGCACCCCCTTGCCCGCGGGCGGCAGATAACGCACGAGCCGGCCGGTCGACGGCAGAAAGCCCCGCGTCGGGTCCTCGGCATAGATGCGGGCTTCGATCGCCCACCCGTCGAGGCGCAAATCGTCCTGGCCGAACGGCAGTTTTTCGCCGGCCGCGACGCGCAGCATCAGCTCGACCAGATCGAGCCCGGTGACGAGTTCGGTCACCGGATGCTCGACCTGCAGCCGCGTGTTCATTTCGAGGAAATAGAAATTGCGCCGCCGATCGACGATGAACTCGACCGTTCCGGCCGAGCGGTAATCGACCGCGCGCGCCAACGCGACCGCCTGCCGACCCATCGCGGCTCGGGTCGCGGTGTCAAGAAACGGGCTCGGCGCCTCCTCGATGACCTTTTGGTGGCGGCGCTGGATCGAGCATTCGCGCTCGCCGAGATAGACGATGTTGCCGTGCGCGTCGCCGAGCACTTGGATTTCGATGTGCCGCGGCTCCTCGATATATTTCTCGATAAAGATGCGGTCATCGGCAAAGCTCGATCTGGCTTCGCTCGCGGCACTGTGAAAACCGTCGCGCACTTCGCCGTCATTGGCGGCGATGCGCATGCCTTTGCCCCCGCCACCGGCCGAAGCCTTGAGCATGACCGGGTAGCCGATGTCGCGCGCGATGCTGATTGCGGCTTCGGCATCGGGCACGACATCGAGATAGCCGGGCACCGTCGACACCCCGGCCCTGCTCGCGAGCTTTTTCGACTCGATTTTATCGCCCATCGCCGCGATCGCCTCCGGCCCCGGTCCGACAAAGACGATGCCGGCCTCGGCAAGCGCCGCCGCGAAATCCGCCCGTTCTGACAGAAACCCATAGCCGGGGTGCACCGCCTCGGCGCCGCTCGCCAGGCAGGCTTCGACAATCCGGTCGATGCGCAGATAGCTCTCGACCGAGAGTGCAGGGCCAATTGCGATCGCCTGATCGGCGAGGCGGACATGCGCCGCCTCGCGGTCGGCCTCGGAATAGACCGCGACCGTCGCGATCTCCATACGCCGCGCGGTGCGGATCACGCGGCAAGCGATCTCACCGCGGTTGGCAATCAGGATCTTGCGGAACATGACCTGTCAGAAGCGTGCCAGCAGGCCCCTATCAACGCGTTTGAACAATCGGGGTCAACTTCGCGGGGGTCGACGGCAATGATCGCGATCAGGCGATGACCTTCGCCTCACGCAGCTCCGCGAGCCGCGCATGGCCATAGCCGAGAATGCCGGAGAGCAGCTCGTCGGTGTGCTGGCCCGGCGTCGGCACCGGGCCCACGCGACCCGGGGTGCGCGACATCTTGATCGTTGCCCCGGGAAGGTACATTTCGCCCGCGACCGGATCTTCCATCTTGACCAGCATCTCGCGCTCCCACAGATGCGGATCTTGCGCCACCTGCGGGATGGTCTTGACCGGCGCCACCGGTATGTCGGCCGCGACCAGGGCGTTCACGATCTCATCAACGGTATGGGCGAGGCACCACGCTTCAACCTTTTTGCGCGGCGAGTCGTCGAGGCTCATGCGCCCGGTAAACGCACCCGTATTGGCGACCGCGTCAGGGTCGCCGGTGGCGATCCGCATCAGCCGCGAGCCCATCTCGCGACCGGAGGCTGATATAACGACATACCCGTCCTTGGCCTGATAGGGCGGGCGCCCGCCTTCACCGCCCTCCTCACCGGTCGCGAGATAATAGGAGGTCGGGATCTCGACCATGGTCAGCGCCGAATCCATCAGGCAAACATCGACGATCTGGCCTTCGCCGGTGCGGTCGCGATGATGCAGCGCCGCCAGCATGCCGATTGTCGCATGCAGCGAGGTGTAGCGGTCGACGATCGACGAGGCGGTGCCGAGCGGGCGTCCAATCGGCGTCCCGGTCAGGTGCATCAGCCCGCTCATCGCTTGGCCCAACGGATCGAAAGCGGGGCGATCGCGATAGGGGCCGTATTGGCCAAAGCCCGAGACCGAGCCCAGGATGATGTCGGGCTTCAATTCCCGCAGCCGCTCATAGCCAAAGCCCATCTTGTCCATGACGCCGGGGCGGAAATTCTGCAGCACGATATCGGCGGTCTTGACCAGTTCGGCAAAAATCTCCTTGCCCCGCGGGTCACGCAGATCGAGGCACAGGCTTTTTTTGCCGCGATTGTAGACCGAGAAATAGACGCTCTGGCCGCGCACCAAGGGCGGCGATCGCCGGGTTTCCTCGCCGCCCAGTTTCTCGATCTTGATCACCTCAGCCCCGAGATCGGACAGGATCATGCCGCCGCGCGGGCCGGCCTGATACCGCGCCAGTTCAAGCACCCTGATCCCGTCGAGAGCCCCGGCCATTCTCGCCTCCTGTTCGTTGGTCCAGCGCTGGGGTTGAGCTAACACCCGGTTCGCCGCTTGTGTCAAACGGCGGGCAAGGCGAGCGACAGTATTCCGCCCCAGCTAATGCCCGCCGGCCGGCGCTTCCGGCTTTTCAAGGAGGGCGAGGCTTTCCATCGCAAGCCCATAGCCGAGCAGTTCGTGCATTTGTCGGCGCAGGTGCTCGGTGAACAGCAGCCGGGTGTAGCGCAGCAGCAGAGTGGACTTCTTTGTCAGGTCCTCGGCGAGTTCCCAGGCGCGTGTCAGCAGCTTGTCGGGTGCCAGCACCTCCGCGACGATCCCAAGGCGGTGCGCTTCGGCGGCATCGAGCGTTTGACCGGTCATCAGGAAATACCGGCCGCGGTTGATGCCCAACAGCAGCGGGTAGACGATATGCATGCCGTCGCCCGGCACCACCTCCGACATGAAATGCGCCGAGTCTTGGAATTGCGCCGTTTCGGCGGCCAGCACGATGTCGCACAACAGTGGGATTTCGGAATGGCGCCAGGCCGGGCCGTTGATCGCGCTGATCACCGGCACCTCGATATTGAGGAGGTTCATCAACAGGTGCCGACCTTCCCAATGGATGCGATCGATGCGCTCGATCGTCGGCCGCGACGGAAAGGACGAGGTTCCAGGCGTAGCGCGCGGCCCGGAAAACTCGGCCCCGGTACCGGTCAGGATTACGACACGGTTGTCGCGATCGGCGCCGATATCGTGAAACAATTCGGGCAATTCGCCATGCGGCAGAAATCCCCAGCGCAACGATTGTCCTGCGGTGTGCAATGTGACCTGCAGAATGCCGTTCCGGCGCTCCAATCGGGCGCTCTGGTATTTGTTCTGATAATCGGTTAGCGCGCTCATCTTTTCCTCCTCCCGACTCCCGATGGGACGAGGGCGAGGCTAGCGCATCCCGCGACCCGCGCGCGAGAGCCAGGTTGGCGTCATGTGTCAGAAGCGCGGCTCACTCACCCATCTGCAAGAGCGCTCCGCGCTGGCGGGCATCGCGCAGTGCAAGAAAGAAGGCCGAGGCGCCCAGCGCCAGCAGCACGAGATCGAGCGCGCCCGCGATCGACAAATAGTCGGCGCGGAACGCTTTTTGAAACAATAGCGCGCGCATGCCCTCGAACACATAAGTCGAAGGCAATGCCCAGGAG
Organism: Alphaproteobacteria bacterium; assembly: GCA_019238055.1. Taxonomy (GTDB): domain Bacteria; phylum Pseudomonadota; class Alphaproteobacteria; order ATCC43930; family CGMCC-115725; genus AP-15. The sequence continues at coordinate 6,125 of JAFAOB010000261.1, read as the reverse complement.
ACATGCTGCAGCCAATGCGGCAGGATCGAAACCGGGTAATAGACCGCGCTGATCGGCGACAGGGTAAACACGGCGAGCCAAGCGAGGCTTTCCGCTCCCATACCGTGGCGCAGGATCAGGCCGCAGATCGCCAATCCGAGCGCCCAACCCATCGCCAGCAACACGGCGAAAAAGGCGATCAGCGGCAATCCCAGCGAAAAGATCGAATAGTGGTAGAGCACGATCGCCAACAATGCTGCCGGAACGACCCCGATCAGCACCCGGATCAGGCTCATCGACAGGAGCGCCAAAACCCATTCGAACGGACGCAATGGGGTTACAAACAAATGCCCGAGATTGCGCGCCCACATCTCCTCGAGAAACGAGATCGACAGACCAAGTTGCCCGCGGAACAGTACGTCCCACAGCATGACCGCGGCTAAGAGAACGCCAAAAGCGCGAAACACATAATTGCTGTTGACGTAGAGAAACTGGCTCATGAACCCCCAGATCAGCATCTGCAGGGTCGGCCAATACAGCAGCTCCAGGGCACGCGGCCACGAACTGCGCAACAGGTAAAGATAACGCAACAACATCGCCCAGATCCGGCCGAGCGAGCCGTCCGCTCCGATAGAGCGCGCGCGGCTCACGACCACGGCTCCAGTTCCAGCTCGCGGGTGCGAACGATATGCAAAAAGACCTCTTCGAGATTGGCGCGGCCATAGCGGTCGATCAGCGCCTGCGGGCTGCCGCGGTCGACGATCTTTCCGGTTTTCATCATCAGAACATTCGAGCACATGCGCTCGACCTCGGCCATGTTGTGCGACGCCATCAGGATCGTCGCCCCGGTGCGCGCCTGCCAGGCTTCGAGGTAGCTTCGCACCCAATCCCCGGTATCGGGGTCAAGGGATGCGGTTGGTTCGTCAAGCAACAACAGCTCCGGTTCGTTCAACAGCGCCTTGGCAAGCGCGACCCGAGTCTTCTGGCCCGCCGACAATTTGCCGGCCGGCCGATCGAGAAAAGCGCCGATCTGCAAATCCTCGGCGAGGGCGGCGATCCGCTCGCGGCGGCTGCGCAGCGCATAGAGCCGGGCATAGATCAACAGATTTTGGCGCACCGTTAGCCGATGCGGCAGGTCGACAAAAGGCGAGGAAAAATTCATCCGCGGCAGCACGCGGTAGCGATGACGCAGAATATCCTCTCCGAGCACCCGAACATTGCCGGATGTCGGCAACAGCAGACCGAGCAGAATCGACAAGGTTGTCGTCTTGCCGGCGCCATTGCCGCCGAGCAGTGCCGTGATCACACCGCGGGCAACGGTAAAGCTGATCCCGTCGACCGCTGTCGCAGTTGGGTAGCGTTTGACTAGGTCCTTGACTTCTATAGAAGGGGCGAGCATCGCCCCTATATGGCGAACGAGAGCACGTTCGACCAGCCAGTGTCCGGCGGTCGTGCCACGCGCCCATGGCGCGCGCAGGCCGCGCCGGCAATTCTGACGAGTTTTTGTTGTGACCGATATCAGCATCGCTGCGATCAGCAATCCCGATCCCGAATCAGGCCGCATCAGTTTGCGCACCCTGGTGCCGATCCGCTGGGTGGCGGTCGCGGGCCAGGCTCTGGCTCTGCTGACCGTCCATTTCGGGCTTGGGTTTCAGCTGCCATTACTCGCAGCCCTTGTGGTGGTCGGCGCCTCGGCGTTGCTCAATGTCGTGCTCATCGTTCGCCGCCAGGTCGCGCGCGAGCTCAGCGAGGGCTATGCCGCGATGTGTCTCGGCTATGACATATTGCAGCTGGCGGTTCTGCTCTATCTGACGGGGGGGCTTGAGAACCCGTTTTCGATCCTGTTTCTGGCCCCGGTCACGGTCGCGGCGACGATCCTGTCGCGACGCTTGGTGATCGGCGTGTCGGCTCTCGCCATCGCCGCGATCAGCGTACTGGCGCTGTGGCATTTCCCGCTCCCGGGGCGCAACGGGCCGCTTGGTTTTCCGCCGGAGATCGTGATCGGGGCCTGGACAGCGCTGGTGCTGGCGACAGTCTTCATCGCCCTTTACACTTGGAGCGTGGCGCAAGACGCGCGCCGTCTGCGCGATGCGGTGGCGGCGACGCAGCTCGCTTTGGCGCGGGAGCAGCAGGTCTCCGCGGTCGGCGCGCTCGCCGCTGCCGCGGCGCACGAACTCGGCAGCCCGCTCGCGACGATCGCTGTGGTCGCCAAGGAACTGGTCCGCGAATTGCCGGCGAACAGCCCGTATGCGGAGGATGCAGCGCTGTTGCTGAGCCAATCCGAACGCTGCAGCCGCATCCTTGCCGGCTTGGCGCAGCGGCCGGAAGAAGATAGCGGCTCGCCTTATGCGCGGCTGTCGATCTCGGCGCTGGTCGAAGCGGCTGGCGCCCCCTATCGCGACCACGGCATCAATCTGATCTTTGCCGTGACCGGCTCACCCCAAGACGACGAGCCGCAGGTCCGCCGCAGCCCCGAAATCATTCATGGTCTCAACAACCTGATCCAGAACGCGGTGCAATTCGCCCGCCGCGAGGTTGCGGTGACCACATTTTGGGACACGAGGCGGGTCAGGGTCGAGATCGTCGATGACGGGCCCGGCTTTATGTTGCATCTGTTGAGCCGGCTTGGCGAGCCGTATCTGTCAACGCGAACCGGTGCCGCAAACCATATGGGGCTCGGCATCTTCATCGCCCAGAGCCTGTTGGAGCGCAGCGGCGCGCGGTTGACTTTTGAGAATCGTCAGGAAGGCGGCGCGCAGGTTGCGATTTCATGGAATCGTGCCAATCTCGAAGCGGTGGACAAGGTCCGCCCGGCGGCGCTGGCGCGCGAGCTGCGCTAGCCCTCAGAAGATGGCGGGCCGGGCGAGAGGTTAGCCTGATGAACGCGATTGACCGACCCATCCGCCCCGCCGGCGAGGGACCCTCCGACGCCCTGCGCGGCCTCCCGGAGACTGAGCGCACCCTGTTGATCGTTGACGACGATGCGCCGCTGTGCCAACGCCTCGCGCGGGCAATGGAAAGACGCGGCTTTGTCGTCACGACCGCCGATAGTGTTGCGGCCGGGATTGCCGCGGCCAGCGAGCGCCCGCCGGCCTTTGCGGTTGTCGACATGCGGCTCGGTGATGGACGCGGGCTCGACGTCGTTACCGCGCTGCGCAAGACGCGGCCGGCGGCCCGCATCGTCATGCTGACCGGCTATGGCAACATTGCCACCGCGGTCGCCGCGGTCAAAGCCGGGGCGATCGATTACCTGCCCAAGCCGGCCGATGCCGACGCCGTCGAGCGCGCTCTGCTCGCCCAGGAGGACGCCACCCCCGAGCCGCCGGAAGATCCGATGTCAGCCGACCGGGTGCGCTGGGAGCACATTCAGCGGGTATTCGAGCTGTGCGAACGCAATGTCTCGGAAACCGCGCGCCGGCTCAAGATGCACCGCCGCACTTTGCAGCGCATTCTGGGCAAACACGCTCCAAGGAACTGACCCGGGGATAGCGCTGAAATCACGCTGCGGTGTCGCCGCGAAACCCCGACCCGCAGCCTCGGCTCCCGGGAAATTTTGCCGATAAGCGTGGCTCGCTGCCAAAAAGCGTTTCAGCCGAACGCTCCTCGGCAGCCAATTTCAGCGGCTGCGTTCTGCTCCGCCTTGTTCTCGGAGCATAGCAATTGATCATCGCCGCGCATGGCGAGCCGTTGCGTTCGCCGTGCGAGGAGTTGGAAGCGCGCGTCGCAGCTTTCGTTGATCACCTTTAGTCTATGATACGGGCTATTCAACGATCAGAAAAAGACCGCCGCTTAGCGATGAGCCTCCCGATATTATCTGACCCAGCTATAACACAAATATGACGCAAACCTACTTTCGAGCGAGGCCTCTCGCAGTTAGAGCCTAGATGCTCTTTGCACAAATTAATCACACGTTATCAGATCTCGCCCTAAATATTCTTTGTCGAGTGACCCGTTCGGTCTTGTGGTGAAAGGGTCGGTGAGGGCCATGATTACCAATGCACCAGAGCATCGGGCACCAGACACCAAGCCCTCAAAGCATCGATTTGCGATATGGTCGCGCCTCGAAAGTTCGAGTTTAACTTATCGTGCGTTCAGCTTAGTGCTGATTGCGGTTTTACCGGCTCTCGCGATCATGGGCTACAACGAATACGATTTGAGAAAAGCCCGTTAGGACGATATTCGTCAACGCGTTGTGCAAATCACCAGGCAATTCGGCGAGGAAATGGGAGAACTTCGCGAAGGCGCGCGCCAGCTGTTGCTCGCGCTGACACAGATCAATACGGTGAGATTGCAGCGAAGCGACGCCTGCAGCGCGTTATTCTCACATTTAAAAACCAAATATCCGAATTATTCCCTGCTGGCGGCGGCTGATCTCAGTGGAGACATCTTTTGTACCAGTAAATCCCTCGCCTACTCATCCGTTGCAAACCAGCCTTTTTTCAAGCGGGCTTTAAGCAGACGAGAGCTTGCTGTCGGAAATTATTGGCAGGATCCGGTGAGCGGCGATCGGATGATCCACTTCGCCTTGAAATTCTATGGGGAAAACGCTCATGTCGCCGGCGTCGTGTTCGTCGGGCTCGATCTCAACTGGTTGTCGCAGCATCTCCAGGAACGGGGGCTGGCGCCAACCTCCTCGATCCTTATTGCCGACCGGGAGGGCAATATTATTGCCAGGCTGCCCCATCCAGAGCTGCTGGTCGGCAAGAACATGCGCAAAAGCCATGAAGCAATCATGGACGGCGATAAGGCCGGGTGGGAAGAGGCGGACGGTGTCGACGGAGTGACACGAATTTTCGGTTATCTCCCGGCCCAGCTGCCGCCATATGATTTCTTTTTGAGTGCGGGGCAATCGAAAGCCGAAGCGTTCGCTTCGATCGATCGTGCGACCCGGCGCGGTATCGGCTTGATTCTCGCGGGTTTCTTAGCCGCAACCGCGGCCGCCATTGTCGGGGCGCGGCGCTTTATAATCGAGCCCATCAAGGATTTGCTTGTTGTCGCTACGCAGTGGGAAGGCGGCAATTACGCCGCGCGCGTCCTCGTACGCGACCCGCGGTCGGAGATCGGTCATCTGGGAACCACGTTCAATGCGATGGCCGATGCGTTGGAAGCCCGACACCTTGCCCAAAAGCGCGCCGAGGCCGATTTGCGCGAACTCAACGCAACCCTTGAAGTTCGGGTCGCAGAGAGGACGATCGAGCTGGCCAGCGCCAACCGGGCAAAATCAATGTTTCTTGCCAATATGAGCCATGAGCTGCGCACCCCGCTGAATGCCATTATCGGCTTTTCGGAAATGATGGACCAGGAGATGCTGGGGCCGATAAGCAGCTGCTACAAGGAATATGCTCATTACGTCCACGAAAGCGGCATGCACCTGCTCAAGCTGGTCGAAGAAATGCTCGATCTCGCCAAGGTGGAGGCCGGGAAGCTCGAGATTGATCGGGTACCTGCTCATCCCGGCGCCATTCTTGCCGAGAGCCTGATCATGCTGCGTCCGTCCGCGGAAAAGGCCGAGATTGAAGTTGCGGTTGACGCCGATCTGCCGTCTTGGCCGGAAATTGAAGGCGATCCGGTCAAGCTCAAACAAGCATTTACCAATCTGATCGGTAACGCCATCAAGTTCACCCCGGCGGGTGGGCGCGTCGTGGTGGCGGGAGCGATTGAATCGGGAATGCTTCGGATCCGCATTAGCGATACCGGGATCGGCATGCGCGCCGAGGACATTCCGATGGTGGTTCTGCCGTTCCACCGCCTCGATTCGGCACTCGATGGCAAGTATCAAGGCGCGGGGCTCGGGTTGCCGTTCGCCAAATCCGTTCTTGAACTTCATGGCGGCACGCTCGCAATCGAAAGCGAGCTCGCCAAGGGTACGACGGTGACGGTGACCCTGCCATTGGCGTCGTGCCTTATAGAGGCGGTTGCCGCCTGACGCCGATTGACTCCGGCGCCTCGGGGCCACAGCGCGCAGAATCAGCTGTAACGGCAAGATTGATCGCACATCTGATGGTTGCGAGGATTGCTGAGATTGCCAATTCGGCACCGAAATCGGCAAAAGCGACGACTTGGCCGCCGATCAAGGAACCCAACGAGATCCCCAAAAAAAGGGCGGTATTGTTCCACGCCAGGATTGTCGTTTTGGAACCGGAGAA
>JAFAOB010000256.1 GCA_019238055.1 Alphaproteobacteria bacterium | reverse complement strand
CGCTGGGTGTCGATGTGACGCCGCGGCTCGCTGTGCTCAAGGTGGAAGAACCGCCAAAACGTCAGGCCGGTCGCAGGGTGGCTTCCGTCGAAGAGCTGGTCGACAAGCTCAAAACCGAGGCACGGGTGATCTGATGGCTGCTCTCGTTGTCGCCGAACACGATAACCACGCGCTCAAACCCGCGACCCTCAACGTGCTCGCTGCCGCCAAGGAAATCGCCCGCAATGAGGTCGACATCATCGTCGCCGGCAAGGATTGCCGCGGTGTCGCCGCGGCAGCAGCGCAGGTCCCGGGTGTGAGGCGCGTGCTGCTCGCCGAGGATGCGGCTTACGAACATGGTCTTGCCGAAAACCTGGCACCGCTCGTTGTCAAGCTCGCCGAGAATTACAGCCATGTGCTGGCGCCGGCGACGTCTGCGGGCAAAAATTTGATGCCGCGGGTCGCAGCATTGCTCGACGTCATGCAGATCTCCGACATTAGCGCGGTCGTTGCCCCCGACACCTTTGTGCGCCCGATTTATGCCGGCAATGCGCTGGCGACGGTGCAGTCGAAAGATCCCATCAAGGTCATCACAGTCCGCGGAACGGCATTTCCGCCAGGCGAGGCAACCGGCGGATCAGCCCCAATCGAGACCGTGGCCGCGACCGGCGAAGCGGGACTGTCCCAGTTTGTCCGGGCGGAATTGTCGAAATCCGAGCGACCTGAATTGACGAGCGCACGAATCATCATCTCGGGCGGGCGCGGCATGCAATCGGGCGACAATTTTCACCTGCTCGAAAAGGTGGCCGATCGGCTCGGCGCTGCCGTCGGCGCGTCGCGCGCCGCAGTTGATGCCGGCTTTGTCCCAAATGATTACCAAGTCGGCCAGACCGGCAAGATCGTCGCCCCCGAGCTGTACATCGCCGTCGGGATTTCCGGCGCCATCCAACATCTCGCCGGCATGAAGGATTCAAAGGTCATTGTCGCAATCAACAAGGACGAGGAAGCGCCCATTTTTCAGATCGCCGATTACGGCTTGGTTGGGGATTTGTTCAAAATCTTGCCGGAGCTCGCCGACGAGTTGGAGCGCCGCCAGTGAGCGCCGCTGCGAGGCGCGAATCATCCGCGGTCGACCGGCTGCGCCGGATTGGCGTGATCGGCGCCGGCCAGATGGGTGGGGGGATCGCCCATGTCTGCGCCTTGGCCGGACTTGAGGTGATACTGACCGATGTCAGCGACGAGAAGCTACAGCACGGCTATCAGGCGATCGAACACAATCTCTCGCGGCAGGTGGCGCGCGGCCGCATCCATGAGAGCGAAAAAGATGCGGCGATGGCCCGCATTACGACCGGGCTCGATTACGGTCTCTTTGGTAGTTGCGACATGGTCATCGAAGCCGCAACTGAAAAGGAGGAGATCAAGCGCGAAATCTTCAAGCGGCTGACCCCGAAATTACAACCTGACACGCTGATCGCCACAAACACATCGTCGATTTCGATCACCAGACTCGCCGCCTCGACCGACCGGCCGGAAAAATTTATCGGCATGCATTTCATGAACCCGGTGCCGGTCATGACGCTGGTTGAATTGATTCGCGGCATCGCGACTGGTGAAGAAACCTTCGCTCTGACCCGTGACTTGGCGGTGAAGCTCGGCAAGACGCCGGTCGCAGCGGAAGATTACCCTGCTTTCATCGTCAATCGCATTTTACTGCCGATGATCAATGAGGCGGTCTACGTGCTGTACGAGGGCGTGGGTTCGGTCGAAGCCATCGATACGGCGATGAAACTTGGCGCCAACCATCCCATGGGGCCGCTTGAACTCGCCGATTTTATCGGGCTCGACACCTGCTTGTCGGTGATGCAGGTGCTTTATGAGGGGCTCGCCGACAGCAAGTACCGGCCCTGTCCGCTGCTCGTCAAATATGTCGAGGCCGGTTGGCTTGGGCGCAAGACCGGACGCGGCTTTTACGATTATCGCGGTGACAAGCCGGTGCCCACCCGCTGAGCGACAAAATCGTGCGCCAAGTTCTTGTTCGCTCTTGGCCGATTCGTTATCAAGCTGTCACAAGCACGTGGTACTCCACACTTCGATAACGAGCGGAACGGGTTGGTGGTGACGGCCTGTTTGGACAATTGCCCGGCGCTGGTGCTCAACGCAGACTTTCGCCCTTTGAGCTATTTTCCATTGTCGCTGTGGTCGTGGCAGGACGCCATCAAGGCGGTGTTTCTCGATCGCGTCAACATCATCGATCATTACGACATTTGCGTGCGCAGCCCGTCTCTCGAAATCCGGCTGCCAAGCGTCGTATCCTTAAAAGAATATGTCCCAGCCGCACGGCATCCGGCGTTCACTCGGTTCAACGTGTTTTTGCGCGATCGTTTCACGTGCCAATATTGCGGCGGCCCCTATCCGTCGCAGGAGTTGACCTTCGACCATCTCGTGCCGCGCTCGCGTGGCGGGCGCACGACCTGGACCAACGTCGTCACCGCCTGCGGCAGCTGCAACCTGTTGAAGGGCAACCGGCTGCCGCGCGAAAGCGGCATGTATCCGCGGCACCGACCGGTGCAGCCCACGACATACATGCTGCAAGAGAACGGACGCGCCTTTCCGCCCAACTACCTGCATCACAGCTGGCGCGATTATCTCTACTGGGATACCGAACTCGACCCGTTCTGAGGCGCGGCCTTCTTCGCGTTTCCCCTTGTCACCCGATGGCGGTTCGGGCTTAATTTAGGGCTTCCGTTGCTGAGCGCGGCATCCGCGCTCTGCGGCAGCGTCTCGGGGCCCCGCAAGAGGGGAGCCATGCGAGCGGAGTTGTTGGAGAAAAGAAACAGGCTGCGCGAACTGATCCGCCGCCGCTCGCTGCTGCAAAATCGCGACTTTGTATTGTCGTCCGGACGATCGAGCAGCTTCTTCTTTGACATGAAGCGAACCTTGCTCGATCCCGAGGGCGCCACCCTTGCTGCCGATCTGCTGTTCGATATGATCCGCGCCGAAGATATCGACGCGGTCGGCGGCCTCGAAACCGGTGCGATCCCGATCGTCGCACTCGTCTGTGCACGCAGTTGGCCGGAAAAGCCGATATCCGGGTTTTTCGTGCGCAAGGAGATGAAAGGCCACGGTACCGACCAGCGCATCGACGGTCTCCTCGAGACCCGGCAGCGCGTCATCTTGTTCGAAGACGTGACGACGACCGGCGGCTCGGTGATGCAAGCGGTGGAGCAGGTACGGCGCCGCGACTGCAGGATCGTTAAAATCATCAGCATTGTCGACCGTCTCGAAGGTGCCGCCGAAAACTTTATCAAGGCCGGTATCGCCTTCGAGGCGCTGTTGACGTGGCGTGACTTCGGTTGAGCGCGTCGATTGCCGATCTGGCTGCGGCCCACCTCAAGCGTCAGTTCTTAAACCAGACGCAGCGCAATCGATTTGGCAATCTCGACGCGTTGCTCGAGCTGGCGATCTACGCTCGTGGTTGTGTCGGGTCGTCGCGCACGGCGGGCCGGGTCACTGTCGCCTTTGTGCTCGAACGCGTTCTTAACAAATGCGTCAGGGATCGAGACGGCCGGCCTGTCCATATCTCGGAGATCGCCGAGCTCGGCGGGCGTCTTCAACCGGCGGTGCAGCGCGCTGTCGAGTTTCTGGCCGGCGGCGAAGACGATCCGATCGATGTTGCCGCCGCCCTGATCCGCGCCGATCCGGCAGCGGAGCACTAGCTCTCTGAATTGCGCGCGGGCATGACCCGTTCGACTGCGCAAAAAAAACCCTGGCGATACAAGAATCTATCGTGTTGCCGAAGGCAGACTCGCGGGGTGAGCGGATAATTGATGCAAATTAGACTGCTTCTAAACTATTGACCCGATCGCATCGCCCCCCACATAGGCCGCAACCGAACCAGAGCCTCAGGGACGTGTTATGGATCGCGAAAACCTGGAACGCTTACAGGAAAGATTACAGGAGGAGCGCGCGCGCATGCTCGCTGATCCCAGCATGCTCAGCGCTGGCGAGCATCTCCCGCGGCAGCTCATTCGTGAACTTGCCGAGCTCGACAGCGCAACACGCGCCGTCGCCGCCGAGCTCGCTCGCCGTAGACCGAGAGTCGGTTACGGGTCGGAAGCCTGATCCGCCGCAACGCCGGTCACGCGTTGAAGCCCACGCGGTAATCAATTCGCACCTCCGGCGGTTTTCCCGCCGGAGGTTAACAGCGCCAGCGCTGCTGATCTCCGGTTGCCCGACAAGAGCAGCGGCCAAAACTTCCTCTTCTTCTTTCGATATGACTATTTCAGACCTCAGCCCGGCCCGCGCGTGGTCCATGCGGCATGGCATGCCAGAACCGGTCCGCCGATAAAAGCCGCAAAGTCCGGGTCGCGTCAGGTTTCTGACCCGTAGCCGACCTTTGGTGTATGTCGATCCAGCTCGGCGGCGATGGCACGGATTGCACTGTCGGTATCGGCAAGTTCGCGGATCAGCTGCGGGGGCAGGCGATCGCCTGCCGCATGCGCACTCGGGTCAGCAAGGATCCGCGCCCGCTCCTCCACCAACCTTTCGTGTAGGCGCAGTAGTTCGTCGCGGTCCATCTCTGACTCAGAGCTCGCCGGCGGTATGTGTTGAGCCAGCTCGGCGGCGTCTGACCCGTAGCCGACCTTTGGTGTATGTCGATCCAGCTCGGCGGCGACGGCACGGGTTGCGCTGTCGATATCGGCAAGTCCGCGGATCAGCTGCGGGGGCAGGCGATCGCCTGGCGCGTGCGCACTCGGGTCAGCAAGGATGCGCGCCCGCTCCTCCACCAACCTTTCGTGCAGGTGCAATAGCTTTTCGCGGTTCATGACACACCTCCGGTTTATGCGGGCTCGGATGGCGCTGTTATGAGGCAAGAGGCGGTACGGGCACCAGTGATGCTATCCGCTATCAGTGCGGGCTGGCTACGGATTCTATTTCGGCGTAACTAGGGTCTTTATAATAAAGGTACTTATCCGATCGTACAACATTGCAACATTTTCGCCGCCATTCTGATGCTCGTTATGCTCTGAAGCCTCACACCGCCAACGCTTTGCAGCCGCCGCGGCAGGCGGCCGGCGCAGGTAAGTGCAGCTCAGTCCCCGGTTGCCCGCTGGGCAAGAACAGCAACCGGTACTTCTTCTTCTTGCAGCCAGCGCGACAGATAGCCACCAATAATACCGCCCACGATCGGCGCCACCCAGAATATCCAGAGACAGGAGAAGGCGGTTCGGCCTCCAAAAATTGCCGTTGCGGTCGCCCGCGCAGGATTAACCGAGGCGTTCGAGACCGGAATCGCGACCAGATGAATGAATGTCAATGTCAGCCCGATCGCGATTGGAGCGAAGCCCGCCGGAGCGTTTGGCGACGTCGCACCGACGATGACAATCAGGAACAAGGCAGTGAGCACGGCTTCGGTCAGCGCCACCTGTAACAGCGGGAAATGGCCGGGGCCATAGACGTTGGATATCGCCAGGAAATCATTCCATTTCCCCGGAGGTGCACCGGAAAGAATGACATAGAAAACGGCCGCCGCCACCGCACCCCCGACCACCTGCGCGATTATATAGGGGATGGCATCGGCACCCTTGAAACGTCCGGCGGCAACAAGGCCGCAGGTCACCGCCGGATTGAAATGTGCACCGGAGATATGACCGACGGCATAGGCCATCGCGAGAACGGCCGCACCAATGGCGAAGGCCACCGTCATCAGGCCGGCTGATGGTGCGGAAAACAGCGCGGCACCGCAGACCGAGCTGACAAGCATGAATGTACCGATAAACTCGGCGCCCAGCCTTCTCGGCATTTTCTTCCCTCAATACGGTTATTTCAGGCCTCCGTCCGGCCCGCAGATGAAAGGCTCCGCCGCATAGAGGGAGCCGACAATGCATAATTCTGATGACCAGACATGAATTAAGCGCAGACCTGGGTTGAGTTGAGTTATTCAAACTTAAAAGAAGGTTTAACTCCGAATGCGTCCGTGCCTCTAAGTGGGGAGTTCGATCCGGTGAAGCAGCAGGAAAGCACGATCCATTTCCGCTCCGACGGCCTAGGTCTGTCGCCGGGTGAATATGCGCAGCTGCTGGCTCAACTCGCCGAGGGCGAAGGGATCGGTGCCGACGAATTCTCGCTGGGCGGAGCGGTCGAACGGCTCGAACAGCGGATGGCGGAGGTGCTCGGCAAAGAGGCAGCTGTCTTTATGCCGTCAGGCACGCTGGCCAATCATATAGCGCTTCGCCTTTTGGCGCGGCGCGGCAGGCGGGTCCTGGTCCAGCGTGAAAGCCATATCTACTGCGACACGGGCGATTGCGCCCAGGAACTGAGCGGCCTGACTCTGGTGCCGCTCGCCGCCGGTAAAACAAGTTTTACGTTGGATCACGTCATCGCCGAAACCGCGCACGAAGAGGAGGGGCGCGTGCGCACCCCGATTGGCGCGATCTCGATCGAATCCCCGGTGCGGCGGCGCCAGGGCGAGGTTTTCGACCTCGCCGAAATGCGGCGCATCACGGCTTTTGCGCGCGAGCGGGGGATCGGGCTTCATCTTGACGGCGCGCGCCTGTTTCTCGCAGCGCCCTATACCAGAATCACGCCTGCGGTCTATGCCGCCCCGTTCGATACCGTCTATGTCTCGCTCTACAAATACTTCAACGCCGCGAGCGGGGCGATCCTGGCGGGGCCGCGTCTTCTCCTCGATGGGCTTTATCATCAGCGCCGGATGTTCGGCGGCGGATTGCGCCAGGCTTGGCCCTTTGCTGCGGTGGCGTTGCACTATCTCGACGGCTTTGCCGCGCGGTTTGCCGAAGCCGCCGCGCTGGCGGACGAGCTTTTTCGGGTGTTGGCCGAGCATCATAAGGTCGAGATTTTCGGGACTCCGGCCTCGACCAACGTTACACGCCTGCGCATCCGTGGCCCCGCCGGTCTGTCATTGCCAGAGCGGCTTGCCAATCGCGGCATCGCGATCCGACCACCGCTTTTGGCCTCGGCTGAGGGTGCCGAGTTCGAGTTGATCGTCAACGAAACGCTTCGGCGCCGCCCAATCGTGCAGACGATTGCGGATTTCAGCCACGCTATCGAAGCGGACTGACCCGGAAGCCGCAGCCCGGGCGCGCTGATTGACGCGCCGCCGCCAGCCCCTTATCTAAATTTGCGATTATGACTGCTTTACCAATCATAACTGCCCCTGACCCGCGTCTCAAAATTAAGGCGCGTCCGGTTGCCGCGGCCGATGACGATGTCCGTCAATTGATGGACGATATGCTCGAAACGATGCGCAAGGCGATCGGGATCGGGCTTGCGGCCCCTCAAATCGGTGTTGCAAAGCGCGTCATTGTGGTTGATGTCGCACGGGAGGGTGAGAAGCCCCAGCCGATGATGATCGCCAACCCTGAAATTTTATGGCGCTCGCCGGAGTTGACGACGTTCAGCGAGGGGTGCCTGTCACTGCCGGAGCATTACGCCGATGTGACCCGACCGGAGAAGATCCGTCTGCGCTATCTCGATTATCAGAACGAGCTTCGCGAGATCGAGGCCTCCGGATTACTGGCGACCTGCATCCAGCACGAAATCGACCATTTGGACGGCATCCTGTTTGTCGACCATATTTCGACGGTCAAGCGGGGGATGATCCTGCGCAAGCTGGCAAAGGCAAAGCGCACGCGCAACCTCGTTGCCGCCTAGCGGCTGCGGGGGAGACCAACCGCCGCTTGGGAGCGGGTGTTGGATCTGATCTTTATGGGCACGCCGCCCTTTGCCGCGACGATCCTTGAGAAGCTGATCGCCGCCGGCCATCGGATACGTGCCGTCTATACCCAGCCGCCCCGTCCAGCCGGGCGCGGCCATCGATTGCAGCCTTCCGCCGTGCAGTCTCTCGCGGAAGCCCGTGGCCTCCCACTGCGTTGCCCGGTGCGTCTGCGCGACGAAGCGGTGCAGGCGGAATTCCTTGCGTTCGGGGCCGAGGCGGCAGTTGTCGCGGCCTATGGGCTGATTTTGCCGCGCCCGATATTGATCGCCCCCCGCCTGGGCTGCCTCAACGTCCATGCCTCGCTGTTGCCGCGCTGGCGTGGTGCCGCCCCGATCCAGCATGCCCTGCTCGCCGGTGATGCCGACACCGGGATTACAATCATGCAGATGGACGAAGGGCTCGATACCGGCCCGATTCTGCTCCGGCAAGCAGTGCCGATCGGCCCACATACGACCGCGGGGGAATTGGCCGAGCGGCTGGCCCGGCTCGGTGGCGATCTGATCCTTAGGGCGTTGGAGGAGGCCGAGCACGGCCGCTTGATCCCGCGGCCACAACCGAGCGAGGGCATCACCTATGCGCCCAAGATCGGCCGCGAAGAAGGGCGGCTCGATTGGCGCCGCACAGCCGTCGAATTGGAAAGGCGGGTGCGCGCGCTCGACCTTTGGCCCGGCGCCTTTTTCGAACATCATGGTCAACCGATCCGGGTGACCGCCGCGGCGGCGCTGCCCGAGACGTCCGACCAGCCACCCGGGACCATTCTCGATGACCGGCTGTCGATCGCGTGCCGTGAGGGCATTTTCAGGCCTTTACGATTGCAGCGGCCGGGACGCGCGCCGCTCGATTCGGCGGCATTTCTCCGCGGCTATCCGATTGCCGCCGGTACGCTGCTGCCGTGCCCCGCTACAAGCTGACGATCGAGTATGACGGCGCCGGTCTGGTCGGTTGGCAGCGCCAACCCCAGGGATTGTCGGTGCAGGAGGCTCTCGAAACCGCGGTGGTGCATTTCTGTGGCGAGACGGTAACTGTTAACGGCGCCGGGCGCACCGACGCCGGGGTCCATGCTTTGGCCCAGGTTGCGCATCTCGACCTCTCCCGCGAGACACGCTGCGACGTTATCCGCGGTGCGTTGAATCATTACTTGCGTAAAACGCGGATCAGCGTTCTCGCCGTTGAACAAGTCGCTCCAGAATTCGATGCCCGACTGAGCGCGATCCAGAGGGTCTACGTCTACCGCATCCTGAATAGATGGGCGCCGGCAGCGTTGGAACGCGGACGGGTATGGCGAGTGGCGCCTTCGCTTAATGCCGACGCCATGGCAGCCGGCGCCAAGCATCTGATCGGCCATCACGATTTCACGACGTTTCGTGATCGGCTGTGCCAGGCGAAATCGCCATTACGCACGCTCGACGCGCTCGCAGTCAGCCGTCTTGGCGACGAGATTCGCATCGAGGCGCGCGCGCGCTCGTTCCTGCATCGCCAAGTACGCAACATGGCGGGCACGCTCGAGCTCGTCGGCCTCGGCCGCTGGCGTCCGGAAGACATGGCGGTAGCGCTCGCCGCGCGCGACCGGCGCGCCGGCGGCCCGACCGCCCCTGCCGAAGGGCTCTATCTCATCGAGGTTCGTTATCCTGCCTTTATTTCGGCTTAACACCGGCCATTAATCGCCCGATTGCTGGAGCATTCAGCAATAAGAGAGAAAATGGGGCGGGAGTGATGCGCAGCGTCTTCCAGAACCTCTCGTTTGGCTCCCAGTCGCAGGAGGTGCCACGCGAGCGCGCAGAACCGCGGCTGATCCCGGTGAGTGCGCCTATCGAATTCCGGCACCCGGCGAACGCGAGTCCGGGCATTCTATCTGCGAGCCGGGAGCAGGCACCAAAATCGGCGGTAGCCCCGGTGCTTTCCTTGGTCGAGCGACATCCGGCCCGCCCGTCCGAGTCGATCCCGAGCTCGGTGCGATCGATGGCCATCGCCGGTTGCGTTGCTTTTGCTGTTGCCGGCATCGCCAGTGCGGGTTTTCTGTGGCTGAAGACGGCGCCGAGCGAACCAGCGAGCCCTGCCGCGCACGGTTCCCCTGAGGCATCGCAAACAGACCATGCCTCCGCACCCGCTTCGCCAACACCGACGGTGACGCACGCCGCCGCGGCGGCTATTCCCGGGTCCGCGCCGCTTCCGCGGGCGGTGAGTTCCATAACCGTACCAAAACCGCCGGCCGATGTCCCGCAGACAGTATCGCGAACGGCACTGAGCGACCGGGCTCTTACGGCCACGCCCGGCGAGAAAACCGCCAGCCCACGTCACCTGCCCACTGCGATAACGACCCAACAATACCACGCGACCATCACTGCAACGGCTGCCCCCGATCACCGAGTGATGGCCCCCGCACCGGCGATACACCGACCGTCCCGCCTGCGTACCGAGGCGCGGCATACGCGTATAAGGCCCGCGCACGATGTGCGATCATCGCAATCGGAGACATCTGCCCTGCGCTCGCCCGTAAGCGAAGCCGCGCGATCGAGCCGCACGGGGGACACTTCTACAGTGCAACCGCCTGACCAATCCGCCGCGTTTGATCAGTTGCTGACAAATTTAACCGGATCAGCCAAACCAGCCGCGGCGGCAGCGAATCAAGGCTCGATTCCGCCCGCGGCGGGCTCTGCAACCGGATTCGATCAGCTTTTAGCGCATTTGACCCGATCGCCCAAACCGGCTGACAGTGCATCCGGCCAAACCCTGACCCCGCCCGCGGCCGGCAGCCCAGATCCTTTTGCCGGGCACGCACCGGAAGGCCATTCGGGATCAGTAAAGACTGCCGGCGGTGCTGGTGACTAGCTCCAACAGCACAACATCAACAAGAACGACCATTGCGGCGGCAGCGCCGCTCGTTTCCAGCGCTACCCGCGCAATGAACCATTCATAGACGAGAACGGCGATAAAAGCGGCGATCTCGATCGCCTGCGAAACCGTATCGCTCAAAGCACCGGTCACGGCTTCGACACCGACGCACACAAACAACACACCCTGTGGCAGCTGGCACCAATTGTAAGGAACCATGAAGTCAAAGAATCGGTCCTCTCGTCCGATCCAACGCAACACCGAAAGCATGACGAGTGGAAACGCGACCCACAAAGTAATGTAGCCGATGGTTTCGATAAGTACGATCGGCAAGCCGCCCACCGAGTCCCAGTCGGCGAGACTGACCCGCATCGTCAATAAAATCAGAAAGCACGGGTAGGCGAGAACGGCGGAGAGAAACGAACGCCAGAACCCGTCAAGCGAACGGTCGAAATAAGCAAGCCCGCCGCGATCGCCGCGGGCCAAGCGCAGGCATCCGACCAATGCCCAACGCAGTTCGGCCCATGTCGTCAGCGGCATCGACAGCTCATTGCTTGTTCAAAATGGCTCAAAAAACAGGCCGATGAACCTGCGGTAGATCTCGGTCAACGTGGCGAGATCGGCGAGGTCGACACGCTCGTCGGTCTTGTGCATCGTCCGGCCGACGAGGCCGAATTCGGCAACCGGGCAATAGGCATGGATAAACCGGGCATCGGAGGTGCCCCCAGTCGTGCTCAGCTCGGGCGTGCGGCCGGTGACCTGGTGGATGGCCGCGGCGAGCGCCGTGCTGACGATTCCTGGTGCTGTCAGAAAAGACTCGCCGCTAACCGATACGTCGAGCCTATAGCGACCGGCACCGGCACCCCCCGCCTGCTCCAGGCGCTCGCGCAGCCATTCCTCAAGGCGCGTGCCAGTCCAGCAGTCGTTGAAGCGGATATTGAAGGCAGCGCGCGCCTCGGCCGGGATCACATTTGCAGCCGGATTGCCGATGTCGATCGTCGAAACTTGGAGGGTTGAGGGCTGGAAATGCGCTGAGCCGCGATCGAGTTCGGCCGTGGTCAGGGCATGCAGCAATGCCACCATGCGATGGGCGGCATTGTCGGCGAGTTGCGGATAGGCGGTGTGGCCCTGCACCCCATGCACTCTCAGGCGGCCGGTCAAGCTGCCGCGCCGACCAATCTTGATCATGTCCCCGAGTGCGGCAGCCGAAGTCGGCTCTCCGACGATACAGCCGTCGAGCGCCTCGCCATGCGCAGCCAGCCATTCAAGGACTTTCTTGGTGCCGTTGATACCGGCCGCTTCCTCGTCGCCGGTGATCAACAAGCTGATCGAACCGCCAAAATCGGCGCCGCGCTCGGCGAGCCAGCCCTGTGCCGCGGCGATAAAGGCGGCGATCGCCCCCTTCATATCGACTGCACCACGACCCCATAACTGGCCGTCGGACAAGATCCCGCTGAAAGGATCGACCGACCACGCCTCGGGAGCGCCCGGCGGCACCACATCCGTATGCCCGGCAAAACACAGATTGGGCCGGCCGGTCCCATAACGAGCGTAGAGGTTGGCAATGGCATCGCTGCCGTCTTCGCCGCCAAAAACGAGGCGGTTGCAGACAAAGCCGAGATCCTCGAGATGCCGGGCGACGATGTCGATTGCCCCCTCGTCGCGGGGCGTCACGCTCGGCCGGCGGATCAGCGCGGCGGCGATCGCAGCCGGATCGAGGGTGGTGTGCTTCATTCGCGCAAAAGATCGTTGATCGCCGTTTTGGCGCGGGTCTGCTCGTCGACGGTTTTGACGATGACCGTGCAATAGAGGCTCGGGCCAGGGCTGCCGTCGGGAAACGGCTTCCCTGGAAGCGATCCCGGCACCACGACCGAATAGG
>JAFAOB010000434.1 GCA_019238055.1 Alphaproteobacteria bacterium | reverse complement strand
GTTCGCCCGTCTGCGCAGTTTCGCTTTCAACATCCTCAAAGCCAACCGCTCCGGCACGCTCAGCCAGGACCGCTACCGCGCCGCCCTCGCCGGCGTCGACAATCTGCTCAGACTTCTCGTCATCCCATAGCGTTGAACAGCCCTGGCGAGAGATCCGTCATCGGTGCAGCGGCATTTATGCTATCTGGTTTACCGTCAAAAGCGGGAGCAACCCTTGCGTGGATCAACGTCAGTAACCAAAATCCGTTCCGACTTGGGTATTTCAGTAAATCCATCTCAGTCTTCCACCGCTGAAGCAACGAGCTTACTCTCAGCACGGATGCCGGGCGAGAACGCCAGCCGAATCCCGGCGGTAGATATGTTTTAATCGCAATGGGCGCGCGCCTGGCGCCTTCGGCGCCGTCATCATCGAGACAGTTGTGGTGCAGCAGCGTGCAGCCATTGCGAAGGTGGCGCGGTGCACAGATTACTGCAGTCAGTTCGGCCGCACAGGATACGTAATCGAGGCCGAGACACAGCCCGACGCGGATGCGGTTCACCATAAGGCGGAGTGGCGCTATTAAGCGAAGCCCCCGGCCAATAATCCGGGGGCTTCACCTAAACAGCGATTTAGCGCATCGGCTCATACGCGCCGAAGGATGCGACGCAGTTCTGGCGCAATTCGGGATCTCTTATTGGACCGCATTCCTTTCTCACTCGGGAGCTGCGATAAGCAGCATTGGTGCTGACGAGGTGATCGTATTGCCGGCTCTTCCAGACGTTCTGCGCCGGCGTCTCGTGCCATTTCGAATGATGATGCGGGTTGGTCGGCACCGGGGCTGCCTGTACCGAGGTAACAGCCAAAGCCGCCAGACCCACCAGAGTCGGGATAATAACGCGCATTTTAGCCTCTATCGTTGGGGACAACGAGGCAATGTGCGCGAAAGCTTATTGATAAAACCTGAAACAGCTCAATATCACCCTCTTCGGCGGACCTACTCCGGCACTGCGGAGGGAATGCCGCAGCTTTCTTGAGGGCGATCTCGCTGTCGCGATCGAGAACGACCGTTACCTCCAGGGGCGACACATGAAATTTCTCTCGTCTGAATGAGCCTGATGCAGGATGCCTGCCGTCGCGACGGCGAAGAAGCGTGCGATGTCGATCGAGATCCTGGTTCAGTACTTTGGTGCGGTGGAGGATCGCCGCTGCCGCGGCAAGATCGAGCATCATCTGCTCGACATCGTGGTGATCGCCTGTGCCGAAAGCCGGGATGACATCGTCCTGTCTAGCGTCTGCTCGGCAGGCAAGAATTGAGGTCTCGGCCAATAGACGTGGCTCGCGCAAACTCGTATGAGGCGGACCGAGCAGGTTTCGTTCGTCACCACTTCCGGTAGGGCTCGTCCCAGATGGCGGTATAGATCGTACCATCTGCCTGGAGAAAGCCGCGGTACATTCCGGTAGCGTTGAACGGCAGAGCCGCCGCGCCGGTACGGCCGACGGCGATGACCCCGCCTCGCCCGCCGAATGCGCTCATCTCAATGATGACGGCGCGCGCGGCCTCATCAATTGGTAGACCAGCGTGGCGTACCTGGGCGGCGATCTCGAAGGCAACGCCGTAGCGCATGAACATCTCGCCATGGCCGGTTGCGGAAACGGCGCAGGCCGAATTGTGAGCATAGGTGCCGGCGCCAATGATCGGGCTGTCACCGACCCGGCCCGGGATCTTGCCGGTCATACCACCGGTCGAGGTGGCAGCGGCCAGGTTGCCGTCGCAGTCGCGCGCAACCGCACCCACGGTCCCGTGCCGGCGTTGCTCGTCATCATCTCCGGCAAGCCCGCAACGGCGGCGTTCAAGCTCGGCGTGCAAGGCGCGCCAGCGCTCTTCGGTGTAAAAATAATTGGGCTCGGCGAGGGCGATACCTCGCTCGCGGCAAAACGCGAGGGCGCCCTCCCCAACCAGAAGCACATGATCCGAATGTTCCATTACCGCGCGCGCCGCCAAAACGGGATTGCGCGGTCCGAAAATAGCGGCTACCGCACCGGCGCGAAGATCGCGGCCGTCCATTATCGCAGCATCCATTTCCTGGGTGCCGGCGGCGGTGAAGACGCTGCCCCTTCCTGCGTTGAACAGCGGATCATCTTCGAGCACAACGACCGCCCGGGTCACGGCATCAAGTGCATTCCCGCCCTCCGCGAGGACATCGCGACCGGC
>JAFAOB010000431.1 GCA_019238055.1 Alphaproteobacteria bacterium | reverse complement strand
ATGGAAGACCTGTTTGCGCTGGCGCTTGAGGGCGTCGTTGAGCATGGGTCCGAATTCGGTCGAGGGGTCAAAGATTACGCTCGATCCGGTCCAGGTCAGAATGCTGGTCACCGCCGAGGTCGATTTGTAAGCCCCCGATCCTGCGAATATGTGGCTGTGCCCGCTATTTCTCTCGGCATCATCGAGCAGCAAAGGCGTGCGCCCGCCCTGCCCCCAGGTGCTCGGCACCCTTGGATCAAACGGCACGCGGGCCATCCTGGGATCGAGGTCGACGCGGTATTCTTCAGCGACGGCGATGCCGCCCCACCGCGGATGGCCACCGGGGAACAGCTGGTGTGTGGCTTCGAGGCTGCGCCAGTCGCTATGGCCGAGATTGTCGGTAACGCCGCGCTCGACAGGCTGCACCTTGCCATCGCGGCGGGCGCGCAACGTAGGGCGGCGGCGAAGGCGGTAGACGATGCCGGCAACCAATAGCGATGGCAAGGCCGCAGCCGGGATGCCCGAGACAATCAGCCATTTCTGGACGATTGGGTTGTCGCCCAGCTCGAGCAGGTACAGCCACCATGCCACAGGCCAAGACGGGCCTCTGTAGGCTGCCCAGAGCCCCGTAGGATAGAGGAACGCGATCGAGGCGATGAATGTGAAAGCGGCAAAAAGAGCAGTTCCGGCCAGCCCCAGACGAGCCGCGAGTGGCAGGCGGATCATGCATCGCTCAGCAGATTTGCCGCCGTCTCACCGCGTCGCGCGGCGTCGGCGACGAACCAGGTTGAATTGATGTTGAATTCGCCGTTCTCTGCGCGCAGCGGAATGATCACGTCGATGGCGGACGCGATCAGGCCAAGAATGACCTCGCGATCGAGTGCTCGCCCCGCATCCGATGCTTTTACCAATAAAAACAGGCGGCGCACGGCGTCTGCCGGATCGTCGCCGTGAATCGTTGTGCAACTTCCGGGATGGCCCGAGCAGATGCTGGTCAGATAGGTCCAGGCGGCATCGTCACGTAGCTCCTGTAACAGGACGCGATCCGGCCTCATGCGCAAGCTCGCTTGCAGCAGCGTCTCCGCATCGATGGCCGTGCCTGATAGATCCTCTTTCGAATAGACCAGTCGCACCACGTTCGGCTGTAGGATCGTCAACTCGACCGTGTCCTCGATCGTGATCAGCCGCTCGGCATGATCAATTGCGGCGAGGATGCTTTTTGAGAGGGTCGTCTTGCCGCTCCCAGTGCTGCCGGCGAGCAGGATATTCAACCGGGCCCGCACCGCTTCCGTGAGGAAGCCCTCGAAGTTGCCGGCATCATAGAATGCCAAAGGCCCGGCAAGACTGCGGCGCCCGCGGGTTGCGCGCCATGCATTCCAATCGTTGAGGCGATAGCGTTCCTTGACCCGTGCGAGCGGCGCCACCGTCTGCTCGTGCTTGCGGATCGTCAGCGACACCGAGCCCTGCAGGACAGTTGGCGGGATGCAGATTTGCAGTCGCTCGCCGTTGGGCAGCTCGGTTGCGCACAATGGCGTAAGCTGCCCGACGTCCTGCTTGCGCAGCGAGCCGGCGAGGATTGCGATTTCCTCGAGATCAGCAAGTGACAGCGGCACATCCTCTCGGTGCCATTTGCCGCTCGAAAAAATCCACGCCACGCCCGGTTCCTGAATCGCAATATCCTGGGTGTGCGGATCATCCAGCCAGCCGCCCAGCGGCGAAAGCATATAGCGCAGCAGCGGCGCAGCCGGGCTTTCGGCCGGCTCGACGATATCATTCATGGATCAACCGTTCTGAGGTCATAGACCCCGCTGAAATCGAGGTCGCGCGCCGTAAAGATCGTCACGGCATCGCCCTGGTTCTTTTCGAGGGTCGGCGGGATGTTGATCTGTGCCTGCAATACCGTGTTGGCGAGCTGCTGCTGCGGGCTCAGGAACTGGATGTATTGGTTGCCATTGCCGTGCATCAGCGCATTGGAGGCAAGCTCCGGACCGTAGCCGATCACGCTGAACAGGATCGCCGCCCCGAAGCGCTGCCAGAAATGGTTGTTGATCGCGCCCGGCACCCCCGCCCGCCCGAGCTCGTCCGCCGCCGGCGAGGACAGCGCGATCACGACATTCTGCGGCGTGCGGGCGCGCACCCAGAGGATAAACAGACGATCCTGCCCCTGCTGCAGGCCGCTTTTTATCTCACCAAAGATTTGTGTGCCGCGGTCGAGCAATGTCACGGTCCCGGTGGCGCCGCGGGCTTCACTCGGGAGCACGCAATCGACAAAGCCGACGAGCTGCGAATTGATCGCGGTCTGCAGGACGCACGGGATGACTGTCCCGGCGGGGATGGTCAGCGCCGGGTGCCGCATGACTGTCGCCTTCGCCGGTGCGCCGAGATCGGACGCCTTGAGCGCCCGTGACAGCGCATCGTCCTCACCGTTCTGCTTATCGCCGGCATTGCCTGGCTTGCCGCGCAGCATCTCAGCCGTGCTGTCGCTGGCGTTGTAGCTGAAGATCCCAGAGTCGAGTGCATCGTCACGCTCAGCCTTTGGTGGCGTTACCGCCTGGATTGTCGGCGGGGCAACGGGTACCGGCATCGAGGGCGCCGCGACAGGAATCGGCTTTGGCTCCGGCGGTGCCTGGAACGGGACACCCAGGCCGCCGACTTCGTTCTGAGCGCGCTCCTGAGTATGCCTCGTGTTCGCCAGATGGGTGATAAAGACCGCTGCTAAAGCGACCGCAGCCACGGCGGCGAGGATCCATAGCTTTTGTCGACCGGTCGGCCGCCAACCATAGCCGGCAACCGGCGAAGGTTGTCCCTGGACGCTCACGGCTCCGAACCGCCTTTGACCTTACGCTCAACCAGCGGTGACACGGTGCCGGTACCCGGCGTCGCGCCGGTGCTGGTGTATCCCCAATTGTAGATGTCGAGCACGGTGCCGCCGTCACGCAGCCGCCACATATAGGCGGTGCCGGTCGCAATCATCGTGTCGCCATGCACCGAATAGGTTGCGACCGCTTCCTTGCCATCGGGATTGATCTGATAAATCGACGGCATGCGCTGCTGGTTCGGAAAGACAAAGGCCGTCGAATAGCCGTTGTCGAACACATACTGCGGGGCCAGCGAATGATCGCCGCGCGCGACGTAGCGATAATTGCGGGTGCCGGTATAGGGGTTAGGATTCTAGCAAAAATAATTTGAACACTTCACATAATGGCCGATGGCTCGCGTGGCCGCAATCGGTAGTTCCACTCGCCGTGAAACTCGTCGCGTTTGATGGCCAGTTCGGCGAGTTCCTCGTCTGATACCTTGATCCCGGCTTCGTAGATGTTCTTGTCCAATT
>JAFAOB010000356.1 GCA_019238055.1 Alphaproteobacteria bacterium | reverse complement strand
CAAGCCGATGCTGTCAAAGCCTTGGTTCTTTGGGAATCCCCTCAACCCTTATCCGTAGTTCGGGTTAATCAACGCCTCGCCGATGATGGCCCCCACCGTCATCCGCGGGTTCAGCGAGGCGAACGGGTCCTGAAAGATGATCTGCATATCGCGGCGAAGGGCGCCCAGTGCTTTGCCGTCGATCTCGGTGACGCTGCGGCCTTCGAACCAGACCTTTCCCGAGGTGGGCTCGATCAGCCGCAGGATGCAGCGCCCGGTGGTCGACTTGCCGCAGCCGGACTCGCCGACCAGCCCCAACGTCTCGCCGGCACCAATGTCGAAACTGATATCGTCGATGGCGTGCACCTGCTCTTTGGCGCCGGCAAGCACGCCGCCTCGCACCGGAAAGGTTTTCACCAGGTTGCTCACACGGAGCAGCGGTTCGGTCACGGCGCCACACCTCGCCTGATCAATAGAGATTGCAGGCGACCGTGTGACCGCCATCGATCGCCCGCAGCGCCGGCGCCTGATGGGTGCAGGGACCCGTGGCAAACGGACAGCGCGGCGCAAAGCGGCAGCCCGGCGGCGGGTCCAACAGGCTCGGCACCGTGCCGGCGATCGCCTCCAGCCGCCTTCTGTCTCCATCGGTCCGATCGAGGCGAGGGATCGAGCGGATCAGCCCTTGGGTGTAGGGATGCAACGGCCGGGCGAAGAGGTCGTCGACTTGCGCCTCCTCGACCACTTGGCCGGCGTACATGACCGCGACACGCTGAGCCACCTCGGCGACGACACCCATCGCATGGGTGATCAGCATGATGGCCATGCCAAACCGCGACTTCATCTCGTCCAGAAGATCGAGGATCTGCGCCTGGATTGTGACATCGAGCGCGGTCGTGGGTTCGTCCGCGATCAGCAATTCGGGGCTGCAGGCAAGCGCCATCGCAATCATCATCCGCTGGCGCATCCCGCCCGAGAGCTGGTGCGGATAGTCGCGCACCCGTTGCTCCGCCGCTGGTACGTGGACAAGGCGGAGCAGCTCGACCGCTCGGTCCATCGCGTCGCGCCGGCCGAGGCCCTGATGCCGGCGGACGACCTCAGCGATCTGGTCACCGATGGGTAGACCGGGTTCAGTGAAGTCATCGGCTCCTGGAACACGATGCCGATTTCCCGGCTTCTGATCTGCTGCATTTCGTACGGGTCGAGCGGGACAAGATCGCGCCCCTTCCACAGGATACGTCCCGCAACGATCTTGCCCGGAGGCATCGCTATCAATTTCAGCACGGTCATGGCAGTGACCGTCTTGCCGCACCCGGATTCGCCGACGACGCTCAACGTCTCGCCGCGCCTGATCGTCAAATCGACGCCGTCAACCGCCCGAACCATGCCGTCATCGGTCTGGAAATACGTTTTGAGCCCGGAGATTTCGAGCAGCGTTTCGGCCACAAAGCGGCTCCCGGCTCAGATGACGCGGCGGGGGTCGAGCGCGTCGCGCAATCCATCGCCGATGTAGTTGATCGTCATCACCGCGAGAAAAATGGCACCGCCGGCAACCAGCGCCCAATGCGGTGCCACATCGAGATAATCCTTGGCGTCATAGAGGATGCGGCCCCAGCTCGGAATATCGGGAGGAAAGCCGAGGCCGAGAAACGACAGCGTCGACTCGGCGATGATCGCGTTCGCTACCTCGATCGTGCCGGCGACGATTACCGGACTGACCGCATTCGGCAGGATATGGTGAACGACCTGGCGAAAGGTCGAAGCGCCGAGCGCCCGGGCGGCCTCGACAAACTCCTTTTCGCGCAACGAAAAGAATTGGGCGCGCACCAGCCGGGCGATTGACATCCAACGAAAGCCGCCGATCACGGCGACGATCAGGATGAAGGTGCCAAATTGCTGTCCCACAACTTTGCGCAGCGAGGCCTCGAACAGATAAATGATCAGCAGCAGCAATGGCAGTTGCGGCAACGACAGGAACAGATCGCAGAGCCACATCAGCCCCATATCGATCGCACTGCGCGCGGTGCCGGCGATCGCACCGATGACGACGCCGACAATGACGGCCACCAGTGTGGCCGCGATGCCGACCGACATCGAGATGCGGCCGCCGTAAATCATCCGGGCAAGAAGGTCCTGGCCCAGATCGTCGCTGCCCAGCGGATGAGCCAAGCTCGGCCCCTGCAATTGTGCCGCAAAATCGATCGCGTTGATCGGAACCGGCCAGATCAACGGCCCCAGCAGCAGGGCGAGGATCATCGCCGACAGTATCGCGGCGCTTCCCAGGGCGAGGCGATGGCGGCGAAATCTCCGCCATGCTTCTCGCGCGGGCGTGACCCGGCGCCCCTGCGTCGGCCGAACGACGGCAGCGACGTCAGCGGTAGGAGATGCGGGGGTCGAGCCAGCCATAAAGTAGGTCCGCGATCAGGTTGAACAGGATGACGAGACAGGCGAACACAAAAGTCACCGCCATGATTACCGGCGTGTCGTTTGCCAGGATCGCGCTGATCAATAGCGAGCCGATGCCGGGAACGCGAAAGATCTGCTCGGTGATGATGGCTCCGCCAAAGATGATCGGCATTTGCAAGGCGACGAGCGTCACGACCGGGATTAGCGCGTTGCGCACGATGTGCTTGGTGACGACAACCCGTTCGGAGAGCCCCTTGGCACGTGCCGTCGTGACATAATCGAGGCGGGCCACGTCGAGCACTGAAGCGCGCACAAAGCGCGTCCACGCCGCGCCTTGAAAGAGGCCGAGCACGGCGACCGGCATGATCGCCTGGCGGATATAGGCCCAATATAAGGTCAGCCCGCTGCCTCCGATGTCGGTCCGGTATACAAAAGGCAGCCAGCGCAGGCTGACGCTGAACACCAGGATGAAGACGAGGCCGGTGAAGAAGGGTGGCAGCGAAAACCCAATCAGCGCCAGGCTGCTGGCGATCTGGTCGAAAATCGAATAGGGCCGGACTCCGGCATAGACGCCGACCGGTACCGCGATCGCCAGGGCCAGGATCTGCGAGGCGCCAATAACGGCGAGCGTGGTCGGCAGGCGCTGCAAAATCAGCGTGCTGACATTGATCCGGCTGGCGAACGAAAAGCCCCAATCGCCATGCAGCATTGCCGCGAGCCAATGCAGGTAGCGGATCGGAAGCGGGTCGTCGAGGCCGAACTTGGTGCGCAAGGCGGCGGCGACCGAGGACGGAATCGACGGATCGGTGGCAAGGTCGGAGAACGGGTCGCCGGGGGCGAGCGCCAGAACCCCAAACAAAACGACGCTGATTGCCAAGAGACTAGGCAGCGCCAGCAGCAATCGTCTAACGAGATAGCGGAACACGAGCGTTCGATCGGCCGCTTGCGGCTTTGCGGGTTCGGACGGCCTCAGGCATCGGCATACCAATCACGCAGGTTCCAGATATAGCTGTCCCAGCCGGAGAGCTGTACGTGCAACCTGTTTGCAACCGCGGCCACCTGCGGCCGATAGACGAGCGGGATCACCACGACGTTTTTAATCACGAGATCGTTCATCTTGATAAACAGCGCCGCGCGTTTGACCGGGTCCGTTTCGTGTTCCGCAGCATGGTAGAGCACATCGTATTCGTCACTGCGCCAGCGCGTGATATTGCGGCCCTGCCACTTGTTTTCTTTGTCCGCGGCCTCTGACGAAAGGAACTGACGCATGAATTCGCCCGGGTCGGGCTGATTCATTGTCGTCGTGAGCATCTGAATGTCCGTGTAGAACTTCCTAACCGTGTCGGGATTGCCGACGTCT
>JAFAOB010000459.1 GCA_019238055.1 Alphaproteobacteria bacterium | reverse complement strand
GGACGTGAGGGCGAGCGGAAGGAGAGTATGGCGCAACAGTCGGCGAGACGGGGCTGGGACAACCAGGGCTTTCCACTGTGCTTCGAGCACGCTACGGGTGATCTGGACCCGGTCCGCGAACTCCCATACAGGCCGGCGGCTGTCTTCATGCGGCATTAGAGGCCGGACAGATGACAGCATCCGACCACGCGTAACAACGACCCCAACGTTTTCCCTTGCCTGAAAGGGGGCGTCCACAGATGGGGAAAGCGTGCTCGACTGCGGCTTGACGGTCGAACCGCCAAGCGCCTAAACAGCGATATCTGCACTGTTGACAAGTGCAGAAGCTGAGGGAGATGGCAGATGGCGCGAATCAGGCATATCGCACTCGTGACTGACGATCCCGCAAAGACCGCCGAATTCTACAAGGAGCATTTCGGGCTGACCGAGCTGTACCGCCGTCCGGGTGATACTGGTGAAAAGGGTGTTTGGCTCAGTGACGGCTATATCTACTTCGCTATTTTGAAGTATGGCGAACCCGGTGCGCCAAAACTGGGACCGGGGCAGACCTCTGATCTGCGCGGCATTCACCATATCGGCTTTTATGTCGATGATGAGCAGGAAACCGCGAGGGAACTCGAAACCGCCAATTACAAGCCGGTGCCGATCCCGAAAACCGAACGGGCCGAGACGACCCCGATGGGCGATGCGGTCAACCTCAAATACCTCGGTCCCGACGACGTTCACATTGATATCCGCAGCCGCGGCTGGAACGAAGCCATCAGCTTTGCCATGCAGCGCTA
The DNA here is from genome assembly GCA_019238055.1 of Alphaproteobacteria bacterium. Taxonomy (GTDB): domain Bacteria; phylum Pseudomonadota; class Alphaproteobacteria; order ATCC43930; family CGMCC-115725; genus AP-15. The sequence goes on along the minus strand of JAFAOB010000459.1, from coordinate 2,310 downwards.
TGGTCTGACCCCGGTTACCGAAGAAGAGGCGAGGTAAATCGCTGAGCCGAGCCGGCGCGTGGTCCTCGCCACGCGCCGCGTCGATCAGGCTACAATAGCTCGCAAGTGCGAGCGCAGATCGCCGTCATGCGCCGGGGCAGGCCACAGACACAGCGGCAAATCGGCAAAGCGGCTCCAATGGCACATGGAGGCGACGACCGGCAGAATGATACGGTCGGGAGGGAAGAATGGCCTATGAGCATATCCTGGTCGATCGTGAGGACGGGGTCGGCATCGTCACCCTGAACCGGCCTGACAAGCTCAATGCGATGAACCGCAAGCTGTCGAGCGAATTGCGCGAGGCGGTCAAGGAGCTTGATGCCGATGATGCGATCGGCTGCATCGTGATCACCGGCGCCGGCGAGCGCGCGTTTTCAGCTGGCGGCGACATTCATGAACAGCGCGAGGACGATCGCCAGTACACGCAGCAGGAATTGGACGCGCGGCGCGGTCGCGGCAGCTACGAGATCGCCGCCAGCGCCAAGCCGACGATCGGCATGATCAACGGTCTCGCCTATGGCGGTGCGGCGGTGCTGGCCTCCTCGCTCGACATGCGCGTCGGGTGCGAGGATACCCGATTCCGATTTCTGGCGGCCGCTTATGGCCGGATCAACAGCACTTGGACGCTGCCCAATCAGGTCGGCTGGCCGATTGCCAAAGAATTGCTGTTTACGGCACGCATTATCGAGGCCGAAGAGGCCTGCCGCATCGGGCTGTTGAACCACCTCGTACCGCGGGCGCGGCTACGCGAGAAGACAATGGAACTCGCCCGCATGATCGCCGGCAATAATCGGGCCGCCGTAATGGGGATCAAAACTCTGCTGTTGAAGCAGATGGCGCAGACCCTCGAACAGCAATGGGAGGAGGAGCGCCATTTTACGACCCATGTTGTTCGGGGCGCCCGCGCCGAGGAGGCTTTTCCCGAATTCATCGCCCGGCGCGGCCGTTCCCTCGATTGAGCCGGGCCGCGTTTCAAGGGCCTATCTTGGGTCCGAGTGAGACTGCAAAGCTGGGCACCCTTGAGGCCAAAGTACCTTCTGGTTATAGAGGTTGACATTTGGTATCCGTTCCTATCCCGTCATGCCCGCGAAAGCGGGTATCCAGGGCAGCCTTGCGTTGCGCCCACTGCCCCTGGACCCCCGCTTTCGCGGGGGCGACAGAAAAAGAAAATGGGAACCATCTGTTCGGGTCGCACTACTAGCACGCTAGCGGCCGTTCCCCGTTAGAGTCCGGTCAGCTGCCGCCAACGCGCGAGGCTCTCCGGCGACCAGACCTCGTTTATCTTGTAGAACGTCTCAAAGCTTCGTGCCCCAGCTGGCAGCTCAAGCCAGGAGAGTTTGCTGCGGGTGAAAATATGCACGTCCGGTTTGACTGCGGTCGGATCGTCGAGCGTGCCGGTGCGCAACAGAACGGTGTCGCCCGGCGCCGCGTGATATTTGCTCCACAAATGCGTGCTGCATTTGCCGCAAGCAAAGACATCATGCGGCTTGCCGCTGCTGCCGGGCGGCACGCGAAACGCGACCGGCTCACCCCCGCTTGCTTCAATGAACTTCCGCTCGATCCACAAATTGAGCGCGAACGCGCTGCCGGTCAGCCTTTGACAATCGCGGCAATGGCAAGCGTGGACGATCATCGGCGCGGCGGTCAGCCGATAACGGATCTCGCCACAGGCGCAGCCGCCTTCAAGGCTCATCGTCCCTCCACTTACAAGACGAACTCCAGCTTGGGTATATCTCGGAGCCTCCGAGGGCTGAAAGAGGCAATCCGCGTCTATAGATTGCGGGGGGCTCGCCGAAAGCTCCAACCAGATCGGGTATTCTTAACTCATCATGCCCAATTCACGCCCGCACCGGTGGGCAGTCCGATGGGTTCAGCGCGGGGGTTTCCGACGAAGCGGCCAAGCAAAGCTCAGCTCGTGTCCATCTGGGTCGGTGATGTGAAAGAACCGTTCGCCCCATGACGCGTCTCGGGGCTCGGTGCTCGGACAATATCCGGCGGCAACCAGTCGGGCATGCAGCGCGTCGACATCGGAGTCGTAGAAAATCACCCGCCCCCACCATGACCAATGCTGCTGCGCGGGCTGCGCGATCAGATTGAGGTAACTGGGGCCCGCACGAAAACTGGTGATCGGGATAGGGGGACGCCTCGCGGCATCGCCCCTCCCACACCACCGGGCATACGGGTCCGTACCACGGCGGTTCGATCGGGTTAAGCTTGAGCAGAAAGATAGAGGCGGGGAAGACCGAGGCCGTCGAAATACGGGTTGCGCAG
>JAFAOB010000268.1 GCA_019238055.1 Alphaproteobacteria bacterium | reverse complement strand
CAACGCTGCACCCAGAGCACTGCGAAACTCGAGTTCCTGCCGCTGCCGTTGAGGAGAATCCGGCAGCAGCGCGAGCTGATCCAGCGCCCTTTGATATTGCGCGGCCGCCTCCGCCATCGCCGAGCGGGCGGCTGATCTGCGACCAGCCTGGCCCCAAGAGGCGACGGATTTTTCTATCAGCCCGGCTTCCGCATAATGCTGCGCGAACAGCTCAGGCTGGGTATCCATTAGCTCGGGGAAATGGGTTTCGAGCGCTTCGGCGATCCGTGCGTGCAATTGCTGCCGCGCGCTACGCAGCAGGCTGCCGTAAGCCGCGTCCTGCACCAGAACGTGCTTAAAGCTGTAAACCGCGCCGGGCGGCGTGCCGCGCTGAAACACCAGCTCGGAAGCGACGAGCCGGCCGAGAGCGATTTGCAGCTCGCCCTCGGGAAGGCGGGAGACGGTACGCAGCACCGCGTAGGAAAACTGACGGCCAATTGCCGCGCCGATCTGCGCCACCAAACGAGCTGACGCCATACGATCAAGCCGCGCCATTAAGGAGTCGTGCAGAGTCGTTGGGATTGCCAATGGCGGCAGCGAGCCGTCGGGCACATAACGTTCGGCTTCCTCGCGCAGCAGCCCGCTCTCCAAGACGCTCTTGGTCAATTCCTCGACAAACAACGGCACACCGTCGGTTCGCTCGACGATCTGAGCGACAATCTGATCGGGCAATGCCTTACCGCCCGCGATCAGATTGACCAGGGTGTTGCGATCTCGCCGGTCGAGGCGATTGAGCGCCAGTGTTGTCACCTGCGGATGGCCGCTCCAGGGCGGCTGAAATTCGGGGCGGAAGGTCACAATCAGCAGCACTGGCAGTCTGCGAACCCGCTCTACGGTGAGGTCAAGCAGCTCGTGCGATGTCGGGTCGATCCAATGCGCGTCCTCGAAGACCATTAGCACTGGCTGTCGCCGCGCCAGACCCTCCAGCTGATGGATCAGCGCTTCAAGTGTGCGCTCCTTCTTCCGCTGCGGGCTGAGGTTTGGCAACGGGTGACGCTCCGTAGCCGGCAGCGACAGCAGATCGGCGAGCAATGACACATCCTCATCCGCTGGCATGGCGCGGCCCAGCAACACCTTGAGTTTTTCCAATTTAGTCGCGAGCGCGTCATCGCGGGCAAAACCCGATGCGCTCCCGAGCTGGTCGATGAACGGGAATAGCGCGCTGTCCATGTGATAGGGTGAGCAGAAATAACCCAGGCGAATATGTGGCTCGCCGCGAAGCCGCTCCTCCAACGCCACCGCGATGCGCGACTTACCGATGCCAGGTTCGCCGGAGATCAGCACGACCTGACCGTCGCCTGTCTTGGCGCGAGCCCAGCGGCGCAACAGCAGATCGATCTCCTCGTCACGGCCAACCAGCGGGCTTAGCGTCGAGCCGTGCAATGCCTCGAACCGGCTCACGACGGCACTTGGACGCAGCACCTGCCACGCCGGCACCGGCTCGGCGATGCCCTGACCTCGACGGTTCCCAGATCGCGGTACTCGAAGAGATCGCCCAACAACCGGCGCGTGCCCGCAGCGATGACAACCTTGCCAGGCTCGGCTAAGGCTTCCAAACGAGCAGCGAGGTTGGGCGTTTCACCGACGACCGATTGTTGCTGCGCCAAGCCCTCGCCAATCAGATCGCCGACAACCACCAACCCGGTGGCAATCCCGACGTGCGCTTGGAGCTGGGCAAATTTGACATCGAGGCGGCTGACAGCGGCGATGGACTCCAGCCCCGCCCGTACCGCCCGCTCGGCATCGTCCTCATGCGCCCGCGGGTAGCCGAAATAGACCAGCATGCCGTCGCCCATATAGTTGGCGACGAAGCCGTCAAACCTGGCGACGATTTCGGTGACGGCGCGGTGATAGGCGGCAATGACCTCGCGCAAATCCTCGGGATCAAGCCGCGTCGACAGCGCGGTCGAACCCACGAGGTCGCAGAACATCACCGTCAGCTGTCGGCGTTGGGCCTCGCCCGTTTGTGCAGGAGCTACGGAAGCTTCGGCTTGCGGTCGTGGTTCATCGGCTGCGGCCGCACCAAAGGCGATGATGGCATCGAGCAGCCGACGGCGATGACCGACTGAGGCAACACCCAGCTCGCGCAAATCCTCGGCGGTCAGCCGCTTTAATACTTCGGCATCGATGTCGTTCTGGCGGAAAGCCTGCTCGTATTGTCCGAGCCCCAGACGGCTCAACCAGGATGCGATATCCATCCTTGCCTCACCTGCTCTTGGTTCTCTCCTGGTTAAGCCCATCTTCCGCTAAAACTCGACGGGATGCGAGCGATAGCGGCTCGCCCTACCGCAGCCTGAAATCCCAGGGCGTGGCTGACCCTGCAATCAATAAGAAGCGGGACCTTCGCCCGCAATTTGCTTCCGATCAAGGCTGATGGGCTGCGGCTTGGTCTAAGCCGTACCGGCAGCATCTGTAGTGTGGTTCGTTCGCTAAAGTGGCTAGGAATCAATGGCGAGAAATCAGCGCCCGCGTGATCGGGAGAGTGAGGGCGTGCGGCGCAAACCTGGCACCCAATGTCAGGATCTTGTTGGCGAGGCCGGCGATGACCACCGGTCGACCAGCCTTGCAGGCGCGATAGCCGATGCGCGCCACCACGGCGGCACTCATCATCGGATGCAACGCGTTTATCGGCGCGGCGGGTCCGCGGGCTCCGGCGATCTTGAAAAAATTCGTGGCGGTGGCGCCGGGGCACAAGGTCGTCACCGTGACTCCGGTGCCGCGCAATTCGCAGGCGATCGCCTCGCCAAAGCTCAGCACATAGGCCTTGGTTGCAAAATAGACTGCCATTCCGGGGCCGGGTTGGAAGCTGGCTGTCGAGGCCACCAGCATCACCTTGCCCTGGCGGCGGGCGACCATGCCCGGCAGCATCAGCCGGGTGAGTTCGGTCAACGCCACAATGTTGACCTGCAGCATCTCGCCGATCCGGCCAGAGTCCGATTGGTCAAATCGGCCAATTGCGCCGAGCCCGGCATTGTTGACCAGCACATCGACCTGCAAACCGCGGCTTCCGATCTCGCCAGCAAGCGCTGCGGCGGCGCCGGGCTTGCCGAGGTCGGCAGCGATGACGGCAGTATTGGCGCCGTGCGCCTCAAATTCCGCGGCGAGCGCCTGCATTGGGGCGAGTGTGCGGGCAACGAGCACAAGATCGTGGCCGTCTCTGGCCAACTCGCGAGCGAGATCGGCGCCGATACCGCTTGATGCGCCGGTGACCAGAGCGAGGGGGCGACTGTCTCCGGTTATCATCGGCACTGCACCGTTCCGGCCAAAACGACTGCGCTCCCTGCTTCATGGCCGTGTCCGAGGCACGCGTACGCCAGCATCCGAGCCGGGGCCGACAGCGTTGTTCTCGCGAAGGCTCTCGGCCAGTCTGCGGTAGAGCTGGGCGACATTGTACGGGATTCCTCTGCGCTCTGCCGCGTCGAGTGTGCGGGCGGCTTCGTC
>JAFAOB010000366.1 GCA_019238055.1 Alphaproteobacteria bacterium | reverse complement strand
CTCCGCTTTGATCCCTTCCGCCCAAACCGCGATCCCGTTCCCCTGCGCCACGGCACAATCCCACGTCAGAGCCATCATGGGATCGGTGCATCATACCCAGCTGCAACTCGTCAACCTATCATCGTGGAAAACTGATGGATGGTGAGGGCATGCAGGCCCGTATTGGTGTTATTTTATCGGTACCGTCTTTAGTATCGAAGCGGCTTCGCCCGGACACATGCACGCACGCGCTCTTGAGGGCTAATCTAGTCCAGGTTTGGCTGGAGTTAGAACCGCCGGCGGACGCCGGCTTCATGATTTCCTCCCCTGCCAATGTGCCGAAGGCGAGCTCTTTCGGCCTTTATCTTGGCAATTTAAATGCTGGTCGGTTAACGTCCCAAAATCAACACATGTTTGACGAGTTTTTGACGAAATTAACCCTACTTTGGGTAGATTTACCACGCCGTTCGGCGCCGAAAACTATCTGAAATTCGGCTCCTGGCCACCGTCTTCTTCAACGGGTGAGTAGTTGCTTTTACAATCCCATCGGTATTTGCTAGTATGGCGCCCATGCCAAAACCACTAAAATCAATGCGAGGCTTCGCCTCCATGGCACCGGAGAAGCAGCGCGCCATTGCCTCCAAAGGCGGCCAGGCCGCGCACGCCCAGGGACGGGCCCACAAATTTACGCACCGCGAGGCCGTGCTCGCCGGCAAGAAATCAGCGCACATGAAAAAGCGGCGCCAGGCCGCACTGTCCAACGCCGCAGTTCGGGCTTAGCCAGGAGACTAAAAACTAAGCCCCCATTAGCTTAAGATAGGTAAGCAGCTCCCGTAAACGGACGATCCTGACGCGCCGGTGCACCTGGCCGAAGGCGGTAAGGTAGCCCTCCAGTAATCACCAGCCTCTGTGCCTGCCACAACTAACACTTCACGAGCAACACCCTTTTGACCAAACAGGGCAAGGCCTCCAGCCTCCAATCCTTCATATCCATCGCCTCGACTTTTCCCATATTCGGTACCTACCCGGCAGTAGCCATTTCCAAAATTCGGCATCTAGACCCATCACTGGATTTCCAATATCCGGCACCTACCATTGCCGCATTGGCGAGCCGTGGTATACTGCAGTCTCATTAAAATCGTATGCTACGACGATCCTCAGCAAACAGGGGAGTGATCCCTCGCATTGGCTCGTCACTTTATACTGCCAAGCATCCCGGCCGCTGTCCTAACTGCGGCGGCACGAATCTCGCGCGCAAAGGATCGCGCAAAAAGAAATTCGAGACCGTCCAGCGCTGGCAGTGCGTCTCCTGCGGCCGCGGCTTCACACCCGCGCCGCCGGAGCTCCGCGCCAAGACCTATCCGCTCCGCGTCATCCTCGAGGGTGTGACCCTCTACAATCTCGGCCACACGCTGGCTGAAGCATCGGCGAAGCTGAAAACAAAAACAGGCTACCGCGTGCCGTCCTCGACGCTCTCGCGCTGGATCACCGAGCATCGCGATCTCACCATCTACGGCCGCCTGCGCGACGAGGGGAAAGCGCTCTACCGGCCGGCGCTCGTTATGCGCACCACCAAGCTCTATCATCGCCAAGTCTACGAGTACGCCTATCACCAACCCAAACTCGCGTTCCTGCGCCAAAGCTCCGAGCATAACCGTTTTGCCGACTTGGCTGATTTTCTCGAAGCCGTGCCATCGCGCTGTCCGTACGATCTCTTCCTGGCGAGCGTGAGAGCCTCTGAGAGTGCGCCGGCATTCCTTGACCGATCACGCCTCACTGCCCGGCAAAAAGAAAACTATGCAACCCGTCTGGCCACGCTCGTGATCCCATCGGTAGGGGACAACTACCGCCGGCATGAGACCCTGCAGCGCTTCATGCTGGCGAATGATTCCGTGACGCTCGCGATCGAAGTACCGATCTGGCTGACGCCGGCCGACATCCGGGTACTCGAACGGGAGCACGGCATCGCGCTGCGTTCCCAAGGCCAATCAGGCGGCAAGACCATCACCGGCCATATCGACTTTCTGCAGGTGCGCAATGGCGCCATGCACATCCTCGACTACAAGCCTGACGCCCGCACCAACAAACCCTTTGCCCAGCTCACCATCTACGCCTTGGCGCTCACGCGTCTTGTGCCAGGCCTTCGGCTCTTCGACATCAAATGCGCCTGGTTTAATGAAGAGCAGTATTGTGAATTCTATTCGCGGACGGTGCTCGGCCACAAACAATCCCCATAATAAGCCATTGGAAAGAGGGGAATGGGGAGCAACCCCGGACGGTTCTCGGGCAGTACCTTGACTGAAAATTACTAATGAATACAATAGACTACATGCCCCACGACCCTGACAACGATAAAGAAACCTCCGTCATTACCGTCCGCATACCGCAAGAAATGCAGACTCGCCTTGATCGGCTGGCGCACACCACTCGGCGCTCGCGCAATTTCCATGCTGTCGAGGCGATTGCCGAATACATTGCGCTGAACGAATGGCAGATCGAACGGATTAAAGAAGGGATCAGCGACGCCGATGCCGGACGCACGGTGCCGCACGCCAAAGTCAAGGAGTGGGCCCGCTCACTGCGAAATCGCAAACCGCTACGCCGACCAAAAGCCTAGCGACATCGCCGTATGGAGATTGAATGGACGAATCGGTCGCTCGCGGATCTAGAGGGTGTTATGAACCTGCCGCCAGTATAGCGGCCCTTCTGAGCATGAAGCAGACGAATGCGACAATGTGCAGACCTGCGAGCGTGCTGGCATAGCGCTCGTAATCTTTGACCAGTCGCCGGCATCGCGTTGCCCAGGCGAAGGAGCGTTCCACCCCCCAGCGTCTGGGCAGGAGCACGAAGCCGCGTTTGGCCTCCGGCAATTTGACGACTTCCAGCTCAATACCGTGCTCCTTGGCGGCTGCGGCCGGCGCCTCTCCGGTATCGCCCTGATCACCATAAGCGAGCGTGACACTCTCGCCCGTCGCCGCCTGAATGGCTTCAGCAAGCCGGCCAACTTCGGCACGATCATCGACATTGGCGGGTATGACATGCAGCGCCAGCAAATGACCCAGCGTATCGACGGCCATATGCAGTTTCGAGCCACGCTTGCGCTTGGCTCCGTCGTAACCAGCGCGCTGACCGCTTTCTGGGGTCGAACGCATGGTTTGGCTGTCGATGCTCGCCGCGCCCGGCTCCGCCTCGCGGCCTGCGGCAAGGCGCCATACCGCACGCAGATCCTGCGCCAAGGTCTCGAAACAGCCCGCCGCGAGCCAGCGCTGAGTCTGCTGATACACCGTGAACCACGGTGGCAGGTCGTGCGGCATCGCCCGCCACGCAATGCCATAGCGCACCACGTAACGCAGGCCGTTAAACAGTTCGCGCAGCGAGTGCTCTCGCTGCGCGGCATCCGCGCGCATCAGCGTCAGAGACGGCACCACCAACGGCCACGCGTCGTCAGACACATCAGAGGGATACGGTTTGCGGGAGCAACAACCTTGTCCTCCGCAGAGCGTAACGATCCCAACCTCTTCGTCCGATGCACCGAGTGAGAGATCGCGCGACCACGATGGCACTAGGCCCCATCGGGCCAGGTGGAGCTCCCTGCCTTTCCCTTCGGCGACCACGATCGGCGACATCTGCGTCGGCGCAATGTTGTAGCGCGGCATGAGCGCCAGCGCCTTCTCTATGGGACATTACAGTCCCGAATATTTATCAAGCATCTCTATCAGCTTGTCCGCCTCCTTAAGCAATGCACCTCGTTTCGGCTTTTTCGTAGAGAGAGTGGTGATCAACTCCTTCCCCCTCTTGATGAAATTGTCCAGCTCCTTATCTTGACCTGCAGTCCCTGAAAACTTTAGCTTGTCTGTTATTCTATCTAACCTCATATCGACCGCGTCTATTCTTTCTTCCCATTCTTCATATGCCCTCTGATCGTCTTCAGAGGTAAATGAGGAGCTAGCCATCGTGCCATTAATCTGAATGGCTGTCGCTGCCGAGTATCTTATTAAATGCGTTCGGAAGAACGAGGCGTAATACCCAAAAATAGTGACCTCGAGTTGGATCGCACCCCAATTTCCGACGGGTATTACTATCACTTTTACGTCGTCGATCACCTCGCTTGGCTCAATAGTGGTATGCTCAACAAACATATTATCAATTGGCGCAAGATCTCTATTTTGTTTACTGACGATCACAGCCGTATTACATGGTCTTGCCGTTTCTAATAGTGCGTAACGCAAATAGCAGCGGTGTCTTTCTCTAGAGAGATCAACCTTTGCGTTCCCTCTGTTGAGAAATTGCCATTTGTGAAATGATCTCCATCAATCTCAAATTCTAATCTCGGCTTTAACGTTCGAAATTTGACAAACCTTGAATAAACCCACATCGCCCCAACGAGAATGGCAATAGAGGACATCCCATTTTGAATGCTTGTGGTAATTTTTTAATTTCAGCCCAGTTCATTTCCTCCCTCCCTTCTGATCATACTGAAGCCGGTGCATCTTGCTGTATCTGGGGGATTGCAACTACGTTCAGCACGCGGTCTTTCACCTCCTCATCGGCGACAATCACCTTTTTCGCACGGCTTCAGCGCCAAGGTTTGACCCCTTGGGCTTGAGGCATCACCGGCTGTCCCGGTTTAAAAAATGGGCGAGTTCACCCCGTCGCGCAAAGCCGCGACGAACGGCGACATCGCGCAGTGCGCGAAAAGCGGCGACAGACCGCGACACAGGCGGAATGAGCTACGGAGTCCGATGCGGCGCCCGTTCGTCCTCGCGGATAGAAAACACCATCCGCGCTCTCGACCATCTGGCCGGCGCACCATCGCGCGACGAAGGCGCTCGCGAGTGTCGCATCAAGGAAGTAGATCGAGACGGCGTCGTTGAGCACGCCGCGGGCGCCAAACGAGGCTGGCCCAACCGTCGGCTCCGCAGTTCTCATCAAGCCGAGCGCTCATGTGGCAGCGGTGTTGTCCAAACCCGCCTAGCGGGCCGCCGATCCTGATGCGCACAAGGAAGCGCCTCTCAGCGATGTGATCAACTCACGCGGATTATCAGGCATATCCGCTTCTGTTCTCAATTGTTCCAGAACGATCGCACACTGACGTTGTCCATGGTTCGCCGCACCGGAACGAGTTCAGGAGAGCGCATGCGACACTCTGCCGCGTACCTGGATGCCTATGCTTTTAAGTTCGGAGCCTATAGCGAGCCTAACGCCTTAACGTCGGTTAGGCTCTCTCGAGGTAAAGGCTTGATTCAGTTGGTGCGGGCGAGAGGACTTGAACCTCCACGCCATTGCTGGCAACAGATTTTGAGTCTGCCGCGTCTGCCATTCCGCCACGCCCGCTGAGGCGGTGCCGACTATAGCGGCGGCGGCCCGGCGGTCAACCGCAACACCGCGCTTTGGCGCGAGGAGGAAACATGGCCCGCAGGATCAACCGGGCGATCGAGCTGTTGGCGCAAGACCAGGCGATCTACTACACCGGCGGTCATAGCGGGCATGTGCTGACCCGCGCCCAGGGATGCGAGGACGCCCATACCTGGGCCGATTACATCAATGTCGGCATGGAGCACGGCGCCTTCGACATGACCGGGCTCGCCGAGTATATGGCGGCTCTGGTCGAGGGCGGCCCGACCCGCTCGGGCCATCGCACGCCGACGGTGATCGTCGAGGCGCCGGTCAATGGCACCGACGCGGCGAATGTCCGGTTCAACGCTTGGCAATTTCGCCAGATTCTCGGTCGCGGGGTGCACGGCATATTGCTGTGCCAAGCCGAGAATGCTGATGCGGTGCGCGCCTTTGTCGAATCCTGCCGCTATCCGCATCACCGCGGTGGCGTCGACCCCGCCCTCCCCTCCCCGATCGAGCGAATGCATGGCGCGGTGCGCCGAGCCGAGGGCGGCGCGCTCGGCATCGGCACCCGCGGCCGTGGCTCCGAGTCGACGGCGGCGCCGATCTGGGGGATTTCCCCCGAAGAGTATATCGCACGCTGCGAGCCCTGGCCGCTCAATCCGGCCGGCGAGTTGTTGCTCGGCGTCAAGCTCGAATCGCCGGAGGGGATCGCCAATTGCGAGTCGATCTTGGCCGCCCCGGGTCTTGGCTTCGCCGAACTCGGGCCCGGCGATTTGGGTCTCTCATTGGGTTACGTTGCGGTGCCGCGCGAGCCCTATCCGCAAGAGATGCGCGAAGCCCGCGAGCGCGTCTTTGCGGCCTGCCGCAAAAACCGGGTCGCGTTTCTCGAAACCGCCGCGCCCGAAACCATCGCCGCCAAGCTCGACGAGGGGGTGCGGGTCATCGCCGGGCACCGCGAGGAAACCGCCCGCATCGGCCGCGCTCACCAGCGCCGTGCGATGCCGGTTTGAGGCGATCGAGGCATCACTCACGCTCGCCCGCGGCGCTGAAGCCGGGTTAGACTGCACGGACGAACCGATGCCGGGAGGACCAGGATGGAGTACGGCTTGTTCACGATGCCTTCGCACCCGCCCGAGCGCGGCCTTTACGACGGCCATCGCTGGGATCTCGATACGCTGCGCTGGGCTGATGAGCTCGGCTTCAAAGAAGCGTGGATCGGCGAGCATCACACCGCACCATGGGAGCCCCACCCCTCGCCCGACCTGCTGATCGCGCAGGCATTGATCGAGACGAGGAACATCCGCCTCGCCCCGGGCGGTTTTCTGCTGCCTTATCATCACCCGGCGGAATTGGCGAACCGGGTCGCGATGCTCGACCACATGGCCCAGGGCCGGCTCAATTTCGGCGTCGCCGCCAGCGGATTGCCGAGCGACTGGGCCATGTTCCATGTCGACGGCTATGCCGGGCAGCACCGCGAAATGACGCGCGAGGCGCTCGACATCATCCTCAAATTGTGGACCGCCGAGGAGCCGTTCGACTACGCCGGCAAATACTGGCAGGTCAGCAAGACCGACCTGATGCTGCGCACCTTGCGCCCGCATCTCAAGCCCTTGCAAAAGCCGTACCCGCCGATCGGCGTCGCCGGCGTCAGCAAGGGTTCGGACACGCTGAAGCTTGCCGGCGAGCACGGTTTCTTACCAATGAGCCTGAACCTCAACCAGACCTATGTCGCGAGCCATTGGGAATCGGTCGAGGAAGGTGCACGCCGCAGCGGCCGCACACCGTCGCGCGCGCAATGGCGGCTGGTGCGCGAGATCTTTGTCGCCGACAGCGATGCCGAGGCTTGGCGACTGTCGGTCGGCAGTATGATGGGTCGCATGATGCGCGAATATTTCATCCCGCTATTGAGCGATGTCGGCGTCATCGAGTTCCTCAAACACGATCCCTCGGTCGCCGACAGTGATGTGACCCCCGAATATTGTGCCAAGCACAATTGGCTGATCGGCTCGCCCGCGACCGTCGTCGAAAAGATCGAGCATATGTATGACGAGGTCGGCGGCTTTGGTTCGCTCTTGTTGTTCTGCTTTGACTACAGCGAAAACCCGCAAGCCTGGCGCCACTCGATGGAGCTGTTGGCGCGCGAGGTGATGCCAAAAGTGGCGCATCTGCTGCCGGCCTGATCCCGGGCCGCGGGAATCGGCCAAAAGGGGCGGCTGTCGTAGCCGCGCCCGCGATGTCCCAGCAGCCGCCCGTGTCGTCCCGCCTCGCTATCTGCGCTATGACCGCGTTACCAAGACTGACGAAGGCTCGATCGTACCGGCTTCCCGCTGCTTGTCCTCCCGGATTTGGTTCTCCTTGTCTCCGCGCTGCTATAACGCACTGGTTCGCCAGACCAGCTGATCGCGGCGATATGCGTGCTCCTCGCGGTCGCAAAGCGGGTTGCATGACCGGCTAGCCGGACGTGGTAGCCCGAGCCGCGGGTGATGGCAAACCGGGCGCGATAGCCCCCTGCCGCGGCATGGTGGCGCGGTTCGCTCGCCCGCAGCGAGCGGTGCGGAGCCTCGTCGCCGCCATCATCGGCGACTTCGTCTGCGGCGAAGGCGGGCACGCCATACTCATTCGAGAAATAAGACGGCGTGTCGCCGCCCGGGTTAAAATTCTTGGTCCCGAAATCGGGCATGTCCGCGCTCCAGGCAGGGATCGCGAGGCAAGCAATTGCGGCTGCACAAACAAATCGTGCTACAACACTCCCCATTTGCTCCCCCTCTGTCGTTACTCTTCACCCCGCTGCAAAATTAAGGGTAAATGGCGGTTTCGGCGAAAACCAATCACGCGGGCGCGCCTGATTCCCGGCTGCGACGCTGACACAGCTGATTTTCGGACGGGTCGGGTCGGCGTTGCGCCGATGGCGCTCGGTATCGGTGCTGCCGGATCAAGGCGAATCGCGAGCCGGTTGCCGCAGGTGGCGCGATCGGCTGAGCGCCGCGCCTCGACAAAAGAAGGCTCTTTAACGCTTGCCGGTGTCCCAATCCTCGCGGGAGAGCCGGTCCATCAAAAACAAATCGGTAGTGCGCGCATACCAGCCACGGCCGTGCATGCGGCCGATCAGCCGCATCTTTTCGGTCGCGACGTAAAACCGGTTCGGGTCGACAAGATCGTCGCGGATGTGAATGTGAATGACCCGTCCGACCTCGAGCACGGAACGCGGTCCGAGCGACAAGCCGGTGATCCGTCGACACTCGAAACTGACCGGCGCTTCTTTAATCCGCGGCGGCCGAAGCTCGGCCGACGGCACCGGCGTCAATTTCGCCATGTCGAGTTCGGCGACCTCATTCGGAAAATCGACGGCGCAGATGTTCATGCGCTCGGCGAGCGCCTCGTCGACCAGGTTGACGACGAATTCGCCGGTATCGCGGATATTGCGCTCGGTATCCTTGTAGCCATCGCCGCCATTGACGCCGGGGCTGATGCCGAGCACGACGACGGGCGGCACCGAACTGACCGCGTTAAAAAAGCTGAATGGGGCGGCGTTGACCCGCCCGTCACGATCGGCCGTGGTCGCAAGTGCAATCGGCCGCGGCACCACGGTCGAGACCAACAGCTTGTAGGCGTCGCTCGCAGCTATCTTTGTCAGATCAAAATGCATCCAATATTCCTCGAAGGCGGGCGTCCCCCCATTACCACAATTTCCGCACATGCGCGCCAGCGCGGTGGGATCGGCCGAAACCCTATCGCATGGATCGATGGCCAGCTTGATGGACGGCAGCCCATCCGCTCCCCACCATTACCGACGAAACCGTTGCCGTTGACGGCCAAAAGCCGGACTATGGCCCTCGCAAAACCGGAAATCCGGGGAATGTCGGTTGAAAGCAATTTGACGTTGGAGCATGGGATGAAACGTCTGGTCGTTCTCGGCTTATTTTTCATGGCCGTGGCCTGCACCCCGCAGCCGCCTCCCCCGGCCGCCACCGCACCGCCGCCCGCGGTCGCCGCGGCACCGCCGCCGTCTCCCGCGCCACCCCTGCCGCCTCCACCCGCGCCATCTCCGCCGCCGACGCTGGCATCGCTCGACGGGCGCTATGCCGGCATGATGACGGTGGGCGTATCGGGCACCGAGACTCGGGGCACCACCTATCCAATCTGTTCTGACCGACCGATCAACATGACGATCCGGAACGGCTATGCCACGATTACGTACCGCGATTGGAGACGCCATCTGCTCCACTATCGCGGCCGGGTCGATCCCGCCGGCACGATCGATTTGTCCCACCTGAACGGCGACGGCAGCCGCTCGGTTTTCACTCTGAAAGGAACCGGCACCGATTGGCGCGGAGAGATGCGGCGCGGCGATTGCTGGTACGACGTGGCGATGAACCGGACATAGACCGAGGAGCACACGCCGCGCCTGTCGCGCGACGCTCGCCTGTTCCTTCGCTTCGCGCATATCACGGCGGCGCTGAAGAAGGTCGAGGATCTCCGGCCGCGCGATGCGGGATGGACCAATACGTAGCGCGGGACGGCGCTCTGCATCTGGCGAGGCAATGATGCGGCGCTTGACGATGGTATCGATTCTCGGATTGTTGTTGGTGCTTGCCGGGTGCTCGATATCTGGCGAGTGCAGCAAAGCGGGTGCGCAGGACTCGTCCGCTTATCAAACCTGCGTCAGCGCCATATTGCAGCGCCAGAACCAGCTCCAGGACCAGCGAGACCGGAGCGACTGGCGGAGCAGGGATAATGGATGAACTGCAAAAGATCGCAAAAATTTACCGCGAGCTCGGCATTGATCACGATCGCCGCGCGTGAACGGTTGACTGAGGTCCAACGGCCTTCGACTGTATTTGCCGGCTGGCGCGCCCTGACACATTGTTGCCGCCGCGATTAACGGTTTTCGCACCAGGCAGCTAAAGGCAGCGGATCGTCCACTCGGTAAAGACCTGTCCGTTATCCTCCGAATGGCCGTCGCGGGTATTCCTGCGCTCGCGTTGGTTCAGCACGCGATAGCCATCCGGGCAAAGTTGGGCAGCGGTGCGCCGGTCCGGAGCAGTCGAGCCCCCGGGAACGCCCGAATCCTGGACTTTATAGGTGCGATAATCGAGCTTGCTGACTGTCGTCTGAGTGCAGCCGGCAAGGGTAGCGACGACGGCGATCAACGGCAGAACACGGCACATCGCGAATCACCTGTGTCTTGGAGGCAAAGCGGCTTTATTTCCGTTCATCAGCAGCATGCCTGCTGGGCTATTTCGGCTTGGATGACAGGCCGCCGTGGGATGACCATATCGTGACCAAACGGAGGTGCTCAATGCAACCGCCCAGTATTTTGCGCCGGCTTCGAAGCGCCGGGATTATCATTTTTTTGCTCGCCACGAGCGCGTGCGCCAAGCTGCCGCCGACCAGCGCGGTGGCCATCCCACCGTTGCGCCCAGACCTGGCGCGCGTTTGGTTCTATCGCATTGACGCGCCCCATATCACTCAGGCCCGCCCATATGTGCGGATGAACGGCGCGATCGTCGGCATTTCCGAGGATGGCGGTGCGTTTTATCGCGATGTGCAGCCTGGAGAATATTACGTCACGGCCGACAGCTATGGTGTCGACATCAATCAGTTCCCGCATATCGCGCTAGTCCCCGGACAAACCGCATATCTGCAGGTCATCGGCTCGCGCTATTGGGCGAGCGGCGGTGGTGGAGGGGATCGGGGCGGCAGCGACTGGGAGCGCCCGACATTCTACGTATGGCTGATGCCGAACGATATTGGCGGCCCGGCGGTCGCGCGCAGCCCGTTTTACGCCAGCGATGCGAATTCCCGCCACAATCAGGTAGCGGTCGCCAAAGACACCGACCGTCCCGGCCCGGCAAGGTGACCGGCAATCACGGGATCCGCCTGCGCCGCGCATAACCGATCATTCCTCTTGACTGGCATACCCGCGGTCGTGTTGCTCGGCCGCTACGCGGCTGGCCGGAATTGGCACAGGCGCATGCGGCCGCGGCGACCTGCCTTGCCGGGTCCGACGGGTACCCGTTACCATCGCCGCTGCCGCTTGCTCGGCATCGGAGCGCACACCCAATCGCGCCGTGATCCAGGCGCGGGCGTCTTCCGCCTCGATTTTCGAAAACACCCGGATATCGCCGGGGATCAAAAAGCGGATCGCCTTGACCGTCAATCTGACCCAGGCGATGTCGGTGACGATCGCGATACGCTCGCAGCGCGAAGCCTGTTCGAGGCCGAGATCGAGATCATCCCAGCCCGACCCCGGGAACCGCGAGCCAAGCTCGTAATAAAGCCGGACCTTCTCGCGCCAGCGCAATGCTCTGGCGATCGCCGGCATCAGGATATCGCGGCACTCGGCCTGGGTCACCCGGCCCTTGACCGCGATGCCGACGACGTTGCGCGGCAGGCCGTCGATCAGTTCGATCA
>JAFAOB010000173.1 GCA_019238055.1 Alphaproteobacteria bacterium | reverse complement strand
GGATTTGACTCGTCCCATCGATTACTCCGAGCATGGCGGCGCCCTGCTCGACTGCAGTGGCGCCTGAGACGACGACGGAAGGAGCATACGGACTGCCCGATGACCCGGTGTACCAGTGATTGTCGCCAGCATTGTACCAGACTTCGTCGGAAGATCCGATCCCGGTGACAAAGGCAAAGACGCCATTGACGTCGATGACCACCTGCACGGGATTAGCGGTATTCGTGCTGGTGCCGGACCACGGTGCGCCCGCGGTGTCGTAAACCGTGTTGCAGCCTACGAGGAAGGTCTCGTTTGTCGGGTTCAAGGAGAGACCGGCCGGGCCGCAAAACGGCACCGCGAACAGCGTCTCAACCGTTGCCGTTAACGGGTTGATGCGACCAACCGCTCCAGTAGTACCAGGTGCGGCGAGGGTTCCCGATATCGAGGGGATAGATATATAGAACCGTTGCGTTCCGGGGTCCCATGCTGGTTGTTCGGCACCGTTTGTCGCAAAATTGAATACAATTTTGCTTCCGAGGGTAAGCGTGCAATCGGTGCCGACCGAGATCAGGGTTGCGAATGGTGGGGTCTCCGCGTTGTTGACCACGAGCAACAGCCTGTCCTTCGGGTCAAAGGCCATCTCGTCAGCGCGAGTCGTCCCGCTGGTATTGACATCGCCGACTTGCGTTCCGCCGGGGAGGCTGAACGAGACGATGCGGCTCGGGCCATCGCCGGCGAAAAGGCATGTTCCAGATCCATCGGTTGCGACCCCGTTGGGTCCAGAAATGTTGTTGTTCACCGCTGTGCCTGCCGCGTTTAATTGCACACCCGCGAACGGTGGAGAGGCGGTGATTTGCTTGACGAAGGTGCCGGTGCTGGCGTCGACGACGTCGACGGCGGCGTTCGAGCGGTCACCGAGGTAATAGGTTTGGTTGGACTGATCGACAAAGCTGATGTCAAAACCATACATGCCGCCCGTCGTATTTGTGGCGGCGACTGGTACGGGTACGGTGGACAGCAATCGCACCGGCCCCTGTTGTTCGGCTGCAGCGCCAGACGCAGCCCAGACATTGGCTCCGCTCAGCAGCAAGGCCGGAGAAACCATGGCCATCGGGGTTAACCAACTCCGACGTTTATTCTTGGTATAGCACAGAAATTTTTTGGACCGAGACATGTAGAGTCTCTCCCGTTACAGTTCATTTACATTGGAGCCGCAGTTGCGAATTGGTGAAGCCCCAGCGAAAAATTCCCGAGGGCCGCTACATTGTCAACAATTTTCAGACGAATTACTGACGTATTATGGACGATTTTCTCACAAGTTTATTGAACGACCGACTTCTATTAGATCATTTAACACGAGAACTTGGCGTATTAACACACGATCATTATACCAAACAATCTACTGTTACGGACGATGATGCCGTTTAAGCGGGAAATCGCCGCACGTCCGCAACTATGCGCTTTGTGCTGGCAACAAAAAGGCGGGCCTCGCTAGTCCGCGTTAAAGAGTGCTGCGCGGCAAAAAAGCGGAGGTTGCGTATTAGGGTGGCAGCAGCGGCTCACCTCGCATGTACTTGCCGCGGCAGAACAACAGTGTCGGCCGGTTGGTGTAGGCGTAGCGCTCGACATGGCCGATAAAGATGATGTGGTCGCCGCCGTAATGCCGGTATTCGTTGCGGCATTCGAAATGTGCGGCCGCGCCAATCAACACCGGTGCACCGCATTCCGGGATGATGTGGTCGATCTCGGCAAATTTGTTCTCGTGTTTGCGGGCGAATTCGTTCGACAAATGGATCTGGTCATAGGCGAGGATATTGACGACGAAATGCGAGCCTTCCTGAAACGCGGGCAGGCTCTGGGCATAGAGCGAGGCGCTCCACAGCACCAAGGGCGGCGACAGCGACACCGAGGTGAACGAGTTCGCGGTCATCCCATAAAGCCCGCCATCCTTGCCGCGCGCCGTGATGATCGTGACGCCGGTGGCAAAGGTGCCGAGCGCATTGCGGAGGTCACGCGAGTCGAAAGCGTCACCCGAGGTCGCCTTGACCGGCGCCGCGTGGCTGCCGGGATGCTCCTCTTCGTCGGCGGCAGGTGCGGGCGCTGTGGTTAGCGGCTTCGTGTCGGGCACGATCGACCCCCTCCACTCTCACATCACAACGGCGCATCGGGCGGCAGACCAAGAGCGACCCGTCCATAGATCGCCCCGCTGACGTCCCAATTCAGATTATAATGGGCGTTGGCGGCGTGAACGTCACGAAAAGCGCGTTGGATCGGGTTTCTCGCGTATATTGCATTGCCGCCAGTAGCCGAAAACAGCAGGTCGACCGCTCGGGTGCACAAAGTCGCGGCAAAGGCACCATCACGCTTATAGCGCGCCCGCTGCTCGAGGCTCGGCACGATCCCGGCTTCGGTGATCCGTGTCGCCTCGTCGCAATCACGCAGGACCATTGCTTCAGCTGCGTCGGTCAATGCCGCCGCCTCGGCGAGATGAACCTGGATGTTGGTGAAATCGGCGATGTTTCTGCCGGTATAGGCACTCAACCGGGTGCGCGTCGTTGCCGCAAAATGGCTGATCGCACCGCGCGCAATGCCGAGCGACACGCCGGCGATCGCAAAGCCGAACAGGCTGACCGCCGGCAAGCGGTATAAACTGCCGGGGTTCAATTCGCTCCCCCGATTGGGGCCGCCACGGATCCGCTCGGTCGACAGCGTGCGATAAGCCGGGACAAAAACGTCAGACACCTCGACATCCTTACTGCCTGTGGCGGCAAGTCCGATCACATGCCAAGTGTCGATGATTTTGTAATCGGACTTCGGGAGCAGGAACATGCGCGCTTCGTTCTGTCCGGTCTCCTCGTCGCTGAAGATCGCGCCGAACATGTTCCAGGTCGATGCGTCGATGCCGCTCGAAAACGGCCAGCGGCCGCTCAACCGATAGCCGCCCGGCGCGCGCGAGGCGCGGCCGCGTGCGAAAATCAACGCCGAACTGATCAGGCTGTCCGGCGATTCGCCCCAGATCTCTTCCTGCGCCTCGGGATGCCACATGCCGAGGAGCCAATGATGGGCGGCGAGATTTGCCAGCACCCAGGAGGTGGATCCGCAACCCGTGCCGATCACCGCAGTCAGCTCGTACAAGGCGCGAAATGGCAATTCACTGCCGCCGACGCGCGCTGGTTGCAGCATGCGGAAGAGCCCGCTCGAGTGCAGGTCGGCAAGCGTCTCCTCGGGCATCCGGCGCAGGTCTTCGGCCTCGGCGGCGCGCTCGCGCAGCCTCGGCACCAGCGCCTCGGCCCGCGCCATTAGCTCGTCAAAGCGCGGCGCCGTCTGTTGTTCTGTTCTTGCCTGGGGCATGGCGTTCCTCCCTGGGATGACCGGCCTCCGCCCACTCTACCCGCTGGGCCTCGGACGGGCGAGATCAATCCAAATATAGGGCTGGCAACCCGCCGGTGTACTGGGGGATGCCTCAGCTCGCGGCGCACTGCCGTCAGGCAAGCGAGCCCGCGGCTGTTGCAGCCGGTGCGACGCCAAGAGAGAGCTGAATCGCGTCGCAAGATCGTGTAATTTCTTTCGGAATGCTATCGGGGCAAAAAA
>JAFAOB010000136.1 GCA_019238055.1 Alphaproteobacteria bacterium | reverse complement strand
GATCAGCGCCACCCACCCCGCCGGCCGCGCCGCCCAAAACAACAGACCCGTCGCGATGACCGCCGCGAGGACGAATTTGAACCCGTCCGGATGCAGCGGCGCCAGGACCTTTCTCAACACCAAATCGCCCCAACTCCCGAGATTGACGCGTTATCCTCGCCGAAACTCTGCACCGTTCGACACCGGGGCATTGACGTCGCTTCCCGGACAAGCATTAGAGATAATCCGCTGCTCGTTCGCCTCGGAAAGCCAAAGCCGAAGACAAAGCCATTGACCGCAACGGCCGCCCGCCAAACCTGCTCGCCTTTGCTGTATATGCAGCAAATCTACAGCAAGGCGCTGCAAAGGCCTGGGCAATCGCGGGTGCTAATTTAGAAAGCCAATATGGTGATTTTTTGCTCCTGCACGTCTGGATTCTCAACAGACCCGGAATTCGGGCCTTGGTCTCCGATTCGCGGTCCCAGGTTCAGTGATGTTATCGCAGAGCGGGTTGGTATGGGGATTTCCAGGAGCCCCCCATCAGGCTAGGCTGGATCCTTCTGAAATGGAGCGCTCTGGCCGGCCATGCTCGACATTTCCTCCGATACAGCGACGCCGCAGCCGATCAGGCTCGCCGATTACCGTCCGCCCGCGTTTCTGATCGATACGGTCGATCTGACTTTTGAGCTCGACCACGCCGAGACACGAGTCAAATCACGGCTCACTGTCCGGCGCAACCCGCAATCCCCCGATCTCGCGGCACCGCTGGCGCTCGATGGCGATGCATTGGAGCTCGTATCGGTGGCACTCGATGGCGAGCGGCTCGGCGCCAACCGCTATCAGCTGACCTCGGAAGGCGGGCTCGTCATCGACGGCGTTCCTGACGCATTTGCGCTCGACATCGAAACCCGCATCGATCCGCAAGCCAATTCGGCACTCTCCGGCCTCTACGTGTCGGGCGGCAATTTCTGCACCCAATGCGAGCCCGAAGGCTTTCGTCGCATCACCTATTTTATCGACCGCCCGGATGTGATGGCGCGCTATACAACGACGATCGTCGCCGACAAGGCGCGCTGCCCGGTGCTGCTGTCGAATGGCAATCCATCGGGCACCGGAGATGCCGGCAAAGATCGGCATTGGGCCAAATGGATCGACCCGCACCCCAAACCGTCTTACCTGTTCGCGCTCGTTGCCGGCGATCTGGTTGCACTGCGCGACCGGTTCACGACGCGATCGGGCCGTGAGGTGGCGCTCGCGATCTGGGTGCGACGCGGCGACGAGGACAAATGCGCACACGCAATGGCGTCTCTAAAAAAGGCGATGTGCTGGGACGAGGATACCTTCGGGCTCGAATACGATCTCGATGTGTTCAACATCGTCGCGGTCAGCGACTTCAATATGGGAGCGATGGAGAATAAAGGTCTCAACATCTTCAATACACGCTATGTGCTGGCCAAGCCGGAGACTGCGACCGACATCGATTATCAGAATATCGAGACGGTGATCGCTCACGAATATTTCCACAATTGGACCGGCAACCGGGTGACCTGCCGCGACTGGTTCCAGCTGTCGCTAAAAGAAGGGCTGACCGTTTTTCGCGACCAGGAATTTTCCGCCGATCAGGGGAGCCGCGCGGTGCGCCGCATCGGCGAAGTGCGCATCCTGCGCGCGATCCAATTCCCCGAGGATGACGGGCCTCTCGCCCATCCGGTACGGCCCGAAAGCTATATCCGGATCGACAATTTCTATACGCCGACAGTCTACAACAAAGGCGCCGAGGTAATCCGGATGATCCAGACTCTGATCGGCCGGGACGGGTTTCGGCGCGGTATGGATCTCTATATCCAGCGGCACGACAATCACGCCGCGACGATCGAGGATTTTGTCGCGGCAATGCAGGATGCGAGCGGCGTCGATCTGTCCCGTTTCAAGCTGTGGTATTCACAGGCTGGCACGCCGGAAATCACTGTCGCCGATCGCTGGGACGCGGCAAATGGCAGTTACGAACTCGAGGTCGAGCAACAGGTGCCGCCGACCCCGGGGCAGCCGGAAAAAGCGCCGATGCTGATCCCGCTCGCGATCGGGCTCTTGGGCGAGGATGGGCGCGAATTGCCGACGCGCCTCGACGGCGAGGTCGAAAGTCGCCCCGGAACCCGGGTGCTGGTGCTCACCGCGGAGCGCGATCGTTTTCGCTTTATTGACTTGCCCGCAGCGCCGGTGCCCTCGCTGCTGCGCGGCTTCTCGGCGCCGGTCAAATTGAAGGGTGTGCCGCTCGACCGGCTGAAATTTCTCGCGGTGCACGACCCGGAACCGTTCGCCCGCTGGGAGGCGGGTCAGACCGTCGCGACCCGCGCCTTGCTCGACCGGGTCGAGGTCTTGCGAGCGGGTTCGATGTTGGCGCCGCTCGATCCCGATCTGATCGCCGCGATGCGCCACACCTTGGCCCAGGCTGGGCCGGACCCAGCCTTTGCCGCGGAGGCGCTGATCCTGCCGACCGAGTCATTTCTCGCCGACCAAATGGCTGTTGTCGATGTCGATGCCATCCACGGCGCGCGTGAAGCCGCACGCGCTGAAATCGGCCGCGCTTTGGCCGGCGAATTTGCAGCTATATACGAGGAGCTGCGGGACCCTGGCCCCTATCGGATCGACGGCGCCTCAATCGGGCGGCGGGCGTTGCGCAATGCAAGCCTTGCCTATATCGCCGCAGCCGATCCCGACAAAGGCACCACACTTGCGAAGGCGCAGTTTGACGTTGCCGCCAATATGACCGACGTGTTGGCGGCGCTTGCAGTGCTGGTCGATCTCGACCGCCCGGAGCGCGCCGCGGCGTTGGCGCACTTCTTCGCAATCTGGTCGCAGGACCCGCTGGTCATCGACAAATGGTTCAGCCTGCAGGCGCGCTCGTCATTGCCGAACACCCCGGCGCGGGTCAAGACGCTAACCCAACATCCGGCCTACGAGCGCAAAAACCCGAACCGCGTGCGGTCGCTCATCGGCGCGTTTGCGCAAGGTAACCAAGTGCGCTTTCACGACGGCAGCGGTGCGGGCTACACCTTGCTCGCCGATGAGGTCATCGCAATCGATCCGAGCAATCCAACCACGGCGGCGCGGCTGGTGCAGCCGCTCTGCGCCTGGCGGCGTCAGGATTCGGCGCGCCAGGCGCTGATGCAGCGCGAGCTCGAACGCGTGCTCGCGGCCCCCAATCTTAGCAAAAACACCTACGAGATGGCCTCGAAAAGCTTGGCCTGACAGCGAGGCTTCGGTCACCCGGCGGGCTGGTTGCTGAGCCGGGTTGCTTCGAACGGAAACCAGGTCCGCTTTTCGGTCTCGTCGATAAAATTCTAGTGCGCAGACGGCCGTTATCCATCGAGCTCGTCCAAATTGCCGCGCCCGATCTCTCCGCCGGTCACCAACTCTTTGAGGCGAGCGAGGCATTGGCTCCGATTGGGCGTAAAATCGGCCGCCTCCCACCAGCGCTCGACGGCATCGAGCAATGCGCCGACGCGTGGCCCGGGTGGGATGCCAAGCGCCCTGACATCATGACCGGTCAACGGCAAATTCGGCGCCGTCCAGTCGCGGGCGAGCCTGAGCAGTTCGGTCAGCCGCTCCAGTCGAAGAAGGCCATCCGCCGCCGCTAACAGCGCGAGGTCGCGGAATCGCGCCGCGCCGAGACGATAAAGAGCGCGGCGCTGTATCGGCGGATCACCATGCGGATCGAACGGCCATGGCGGTGCCAACTCCCGCAACCGGTCGCGCCAAGCATTTGGGAAGCGCAATCTCTCCGCGACCGCCTGGGCGCCGGGACCGTCGACCGCGATCAGCGCCGCGAGGCGCCGCAATGGATCGGGCTCGGGTTCGATTGCGATCATTCGCCGCAGCCGGTCGAGCCGCCGCGCTTCCGGCAGGATCACGGCGAGGACGCCATCCTCGGCCATCATCTCCAATGCCGCGCTCGGATCGGCGGTTTCGAGAATCCTGACCAGCTCCTGGGCCACGCGCTCGGCCGACAGCTTGGGCAGCAGGTGCGCGGCAGCCCGGCAGGCGGCCCGCGCCTGGGGGTCGCCCGTGCCGGTACCAAACCGCGCCTCAAAGCGATAGTAGCGCAAGATCCGCAGCACATCCTCGGCAATGCGCGTCGTCGGCTCACCGACAAAGCGCACGCGCCGCGCCTTGAGATCACTGAGACCGCCCGTCGGGTCGTCGAGGATGCCGTCGGGCGATAGGAAAATCGCATTGATCGTAAAGTCGCGCCGCGCTGCATCGGCGGCCCAATCAGCGTCGAATGCGACCCGCGCGCGTCGGCCAAAGGTTTCGACGTCGCGGCGCAGCGTTGTGATCTCGAAATGCCGCGGCATCGTCCCGGGCTCGGCTGGCGGGATCGCGGTCACTGTGCCGTGAGCGAGACCGGTCGGCACAACCTTGATGCCGCGCTGTTGCAAGAGCTCGGCAACGCGCTCGGGTGGCGCCGGGGTCGCGAGGTCGATATCGGTTCGCGTCCCCGGTTCGCCGATTGGCAGTCCCAGCAGCGCATCCCGTACTACACCACCAACAAAGCGCGCCTCGACCCCGCCCGCGGCCAGTGCATCAAGCACGGCCCGGGTCGGCGGTTCGAGCATCCATTGCTGCGGTTCGATGCGCGGCCGCTTGCCGGGCTCGGTCACCGCGCTGGCTCCGGTACGATATGTCCGGGGATGATGCGGCCGTTTACAACATGCGGCGCGACATAGACGCCTTTCTGCGATGTACCAAACCCGACAGTGACCACAAACAACACGACGATCAACAACACCGCCCCGGCGCCGGCGAGCCAGATCCACGGCACCATGGTCCACGCCACGCGACCGCGATCAAGCCGGGCGCCGAAATTCGTCACCCACAACAGGTAAAGTGCAGTCGGCAACAGCAGCGGCAAAACGATTGTGACAAATACCCGGATCATGCCAGCTTCAGCCGGCGAGCACCTCGGCCAGATTGACCAGCATGCCCGCGGTCGCACCCCAAATATTGCGGTTCTCGTAAGGCAGCACAAAAAACACCCGCCGCCGCTCTTCGAATATGCGCTCGGTGCGGCGGTGATTGACCGGATCGACAACGAATGTCAGAGGCACCTCGAACACATCCGCGACCTCGAACGGATCGATGCTCAGTGTGAACGGGGTCGAAACGATGCCGACGGCCGGGGTGATCTCAAACCCGGTGCCCGTTACGTAGGTGTCGAGTCGCCCGATCAAGGTTACGTGTTCGCGCGCGAGGCCGATCTCTTCCTCGGTCTCGCGCAGGGCGGCGGCGACAGCATCAACATCTTCGGGATCAACGCTGCCGCCCGGAAACGCAATCTGCCCGGCATGCGCAGTTAAATGGGCGGTGCGCTGGGTCAGCAGCACCGATATGCCCTCGGGGCGATCAACCAGCGGCACCAGCACTGCCGCCGGGCGCAGCGCGGTGCTGGGCAAGGTCATGCCGGGATTTAAGTCATGGTCGCCGCGGGTCGCGTGTCGCAACGCCGCCGCCTCGGCTGCGTCCACCGCACCGCCAAACCCCCGTCGTCCCGGGGCGCCGAGCTGCGCAAAGCGCTCCATCACCCATTCGCGCGACAGCCGACGGAGTTCGCCTCCCTCCCCTTGCATCAGGTGCATGCCTTCTTTGTCTCGGGGACGGCGCCGGCTGTCGTCTTACTCTCGATCCTCACCGGGATCGCCCAGGCGGAAGAAAGCGCCGCTGCTCCATACTCCAAATTGCTTCTCCCCTGCGATCGTCTCGTTCATGGCTAGCTCAACCAGCTCATAGAACACCGGTCGTGAGATCCGGGCTTCCAGCGCACCGCGTACCAGGATATAGGGTGCCGGTTCGCCCGAGAGAGCGGTCTCGACCCGTATCGGATGATCCGGCCCTGCAGCCACAATATCGTCCAGATTGGTTCGGAAGATCAGTTGCTGGTCGCGGCCTTGACCGAGCACCGTGAGTTCGACTGCGACAAACGGAGCATCTTCGACCGCGATGCGGCCGCGTTCGGCCGGGGTCACGAGCCAATAGCCGCCATCTGCCTCGCGGCGCAGCACCGAGGCGAACAGTTTAACGAGCGGGAGCCGGCCGATCGGGGAGCCGCAATAATACCAGGTGCCATCGCGGGCGATCCGTATGTCAAGATCGCCGCAATCGATCGGCCGACGGCTCCCGCCCGTCGAGCCGATCATCGAGGAATTGTTGGAGTCGGGAATTTGCATCAGGTTCGCATCTGCCCGAGCATTTGAAAGAGGATCGTCAGCTGTTGTCTCCCGCCGCTACCGTCAACCCCGCCGCTACCGATCTCGTTGCCGAAGTCGATGCGCTCGGCCGCAGTCTCAGCCTCGTGCGCGCCCGCATCGGGGAAATCATCTTTGGTCAGCACGATGTCGTCGAGCAAGCGCTGATCACCTTGTTGTGCGGCGGCCACGCGCTACTGATCGGGGTTCCCGGGCTTGCCAAAACCCGGCTCGTCGAAACCCTGGGAACCATCCTCGGGCTCGATGAGAAGCGCATCCAATGCACGCCCGATCTGATGCCGGCGGACATCCTAGGTTCGGAGGTTCTAGAGGAGAGCGAGACCGGCAGGCGCTCGTTCCGCTTTATTCCTGGGCCGGTATTCTGCCAATTGTTGATGGCCGACGAGATCAATCGCGCAAGCCCGCGCACGCAATCCGCATTGTTGCAGGCGATGCAGGAGGGTCGTGTCTCGATTGCCGGCCAATACCACCCGCTGCCGCAGCCGTTTCATGTTTTGGCAACTCAAAATCCGCTCGAGCAGGAAGGTACCTACCCGCTGCCCGAGGCGCAGCTCGACCGTTTTCTGATGCAGATCGATGTCGACTATCCCGATCGCGATGCCGAGCGTGAGATGTTGATCGCTACGACCGGCACCGCCCAAGACCGGCCGCGTCCGGCCATGACTGCAGCTGAACTGATGGCGGCGCAGCGCCTCGTGCGTCGCATCCCGGTCGGTGACAGCGCAGTCGATGCGATTCTGGCGCTGGTTCGGTCGGGGCGTCCCGAGGCCGGCGGTAACGGCATTACCCGCTTTGTCTCGTGGGGACCGGGACCGCGCGCCAGCCAGGGATTGATGCTTGCCTGCCGTGCCCGAGCGCTGATCGAGGGCCGTTACAGCCCGTCGATCGACGATGTCTTGGCGCTCGCCGCACCGGTTCTTCGCCATCGCATGGCGGTCAGTTTCGCCGGCCGCAGCGAGGGGGTCACGGTGGCTCACGTCATTGACCAAATTTCGGCGCCGTTTCGTTGAATACCACGCCATCGCGTTCGCTGGCCTCACTGCTGGCGCGGCGCACTCCAGCCGTCGCAGAGTTGCGGGTGCAGGCCGAGCAGGCGGCCGCGGCGTTGCCGCCCTTGCTGGTCGCGGCGGAACGGGTCGCAGCCACGGTAGCGCAGGGTGTGCACGGCCGCCGCCGCGTCGGTCAGGGTGAAACCTTCTGGCAGTTCCGTCAGTACCAGCCAGGTGACGCGGCGAGCCGGATCGATTGGCGCGAGAGCGCCAAATCGCAGCGCTTTTATATCCGCGAGACCGAATGGGAGGCGGCGCAGAGCGTTTGGCTGTGGCGCGACGCCTCGGCATCGATGAATTACACCTCGGCAGAGTACATCGCCGGCGCCGAATGGCCGGCCAAGCGAGACCGTGCCGAATTGCTGCTCGCGGCGCTCGCCAGCTTGCTGGTGCGCGGCGGAGAGCGCTTGACTCTGCTCGGCAGCGGTGTCCCGCCGATGAGCGGGCCAATCGCGATGTCGCGGATCGTCGAAATGCTTGCCCGCGGCACTGGAGGAACCGACAGCCTGCCGGCCTTCGAGCCATTGCCGCGCGCCGGACTATTGGTGCTGATCGGCGATTTCTTGGCGCCGCTTGACGAGACCAGTGCCATGCTGACCCGCTTTGCAGGCACTGGACTCAAAGGTCACCTTCTGCAGATCGTTGATCCGGCTGAGGAGGATTTGCCGTTCAGCGGCCGTGTCCGCTTTGCCGGTGTCGAAGAGCGCGACGAGACCATCGTAAGCCGGGTCGAGGGGGTCCGCGACGAATACGCGCACCGGTTCCGCGATCATCGCGCCGGGCTTGCGGCTTTTGCCGCCCGACTCGGCTGGACATTTGGCTCCCACCGGACCGACCGTGCCCCGGGAATGGCATTACTGGCGCTTTACGCGGCGCTTTCCGGCGATCGCCGGCGATAAAGGGTTTGCGAATGGTGCCGCTCGCGATCGGCGCAGCAGGTTGAACAATGCTGGCATTTGGTTCACTCGCCTTTGCTTCGCCATGGTTGCTGACGGCGCTGTTAGGGTTACCAATTATCTGGTGGCTGTTGCGGGTCACCCCGCCGGCGCCGCGGCGCATCGTGTTTCCAGCGATCCGATTGCTGCTGGGTCTGGTGCCGCGCGAAGTGACACCGGCGCGTACGCCGCTCTGGCTGATCCTATTGCGCATGGCGATCGCCGCGCTGGTGATCCTCGGTACAGCCGATCCATTGCTTAATCCGCAGGCACAGCTGCCGGGGACCGGGCCATTGACCTTGGTGGTCGACGATGGCTGGGCGGCGGCAAACGACTGGGCGGCTCGCCAGGCCGCACTCGGCGATCTGTTGGCTGAAGCGGAGCGCGAAGATCGGCAGGTGGTGCTGGTGACGACGGCCCCCTCGGGCAATGGCAATGCAGCCCCACCGCTGGCGCCAACCCGCGCGGTCGATGCACGCGCCGCGATCGAGGCACTGCAGCCGAAGCCGTGGCCGGTCGATCGCCGAGCGGCTCTCACGCGTCTGCAAAAGCTTTCCTTGCCAGGCGCCAACGCCGCGATCTGGCTCAGCGACGGGCTTGACGATACCGGAGATGCGGCAACACTCGCTGCTCACCTCGATCAGCGCGGCACCCTGCAATATCTGAGTGCCGGTTCGAACGCCGCCCCCATGTTACTCGCTGCCGGTGATCGTGAGGCCAAGGATCTGTCGGTCGTGGTGCGTTCGCTGCCAACCGACAAACCGCGGCGCTACGAGGTGCGTGCGAGCGGCGGGGATGGCCGCTTTCTCGGGCAGCGTGGGGTGACGATCGGGCCTGGCCGGCACTCCGCGGAGGTGCAGTTGTCTCTGCCAAACGAATTGCGCAACCAGGCTGCGCGCATCGAAATCGAAGGCGGGCAATCAGCCGGCACGGTACTTCTGGTCGATGAGCGGTGGCGCCGCCGCCCGGTCGGGATAGCCGCGTCAAGAAATGCCGGCGGACAGCCATTGCTGAGCGAGAACTATTATCTCGAACGTGCTCTGGAGCCGTTCACCGAGATCCGGCGCGGCCATGCGGCGGAGCTGCTTAAGCGCCAGCTCGCGGTGCTGATCTTGGCGGATTCGAGCCCGGACTCGCCAGCCGAAGCCGCAGCGATCGAAAAATGGGTCGATAATGGCGGTCTTCTGCTGCGCTTTGCCGGCCCGCGCATGGCCGACGAGGACGACAGATTGATGCCGGTTCGGCTGCGCCGCGGCGGCCGCACGATTGGCGGCGCGATGTCTTGGGAGCAACCGGCCAAGCTGGCGCCGTTCCCACCCGACAGCCCATTCGCCGGGCTGTCGATCCCGGCTGATGTAACGGTGTCCCGCCAAGTGCTGGCGGAACCCGATGTCAATCTCGCCTCCAAGATCTGGGTGCGGCTCGCCGACGGCACGCCGCTTGTGACCGCGGAAAAGCGCGGGCATGGCTGGATCGTGCTGGTGCACACGACGGCAAACGCCGATTGGTCCAATCTCTCGCTTTCCGGATTATTTATCGACATGCTGCGGCGCATCGTGGCGATGAGCCAAGGTGTAACCGCGGTCAGCGAGGCCAGTTTGCCGCCGATCGAGAGCCTCGACGGGTTTGGGCGGCTGCAGCGCGCGCCGCCGACAGCCCGGCCAATCGCCGGCAACGGCCTCGCGAGCGTGACTGTTTCGCCCGAGCACCCACCCGGCTTTTACGGCACGCAGGATGCGCGCCGCGCGCTCAACCTGTCATCCGGCATACCCGAGCTGACACCGATTGCGGATTTGCCTGCCGATGTCCACCGCGCAACCTTCGGCCGCGGCAGCGAAATCGATCTGCGGGCGCCGGTGCTGACTGCGGCGCTGCTGTTGGCGCTTGCCGATCTACTGATCGCCTATGGTCTGCGCGGGTTGCTGTGGCGTCGTCCGGCGCCAATTGCCGGCGCGCTCCTTCTCGCCTGTTTTGCGGTTGCCGCGCCGGCTCACGCCGATGGCGCCTTTGTCGTGCGCGCCACTGCAGAGCTGCACCTCGCCTATGTCCACACTGGAAACGACGAGGTCGATCGTGAGAGCCGCGCCGGGCTCGTCGGCCTCGGGGACGTTCTCAGCCGGCGAACCGCGGTCGAGACCGGCGACCCGCTTGCCGTCGACATCGAAACCGATGAGCTGATCTTTTTCCCGCTGCTTTATTGGCCGGTGACCGCCGACCAAGCCCCGCCGTCAGCCAAAGCAATTGAACGCATCAACCGCTATCTCGAAACCGGCGGGACAATCCTGTTCGACACCCGTGACGGCGACGAGCAGTCGCCCGGGCCGTTCGGCGGCGCCGCGATTGCGACCGAGCGCCTGCGCCGGCTGACCGCGGGGGTCAACATCCCGGCGCTGGTACCGGTCCCGCCTGATCATGTGCTGACCAAGTCTTTTTACCTGATGCACGAGTTTCCCGGACGCTGGAATGTCGGCATCTTGTGGGTCGAGCCGGTCGACGATCACGTCAATGATGGGGTGTCGAGCGTCATCGTCGGCGCCAATGACTGGGCCGGCGCCTGGGCGATCGATCGGCTCGGTCAGCCGCTCTACGCGTGTGTGCCAGGCGGCGAGCAGCAGCGCGAGATGGCGCTGCGTTTCGGCATCAACCTCGTCTTGTATGTGCTGACCGGCAATTACAAATCGGATCAGGTCCACGTGCCGGCGATCCTGGAGCGGCTCGGGCAATGACCGGCAGCGGGTTTTCGATTGCCGCCGCGCCGCTGCTGCCGTGGTGGGCGCTGGCGCTGCTCGGCTGCGCCGCTCTGGTGCTGTTGGCGGTCGGAGTCTGGCGCGCGGCCCCGGCGCTCGGATGGCGGGCCGCCGCGATCGCCATTTTGCTCGCCGTGCTGGTCAATCCCTCGCTGATCGAGGAGCAGCGGGTGCCGCAGCGTGATGTCGCGATCGTCGTTGTTGACGACTCGCCCAGTCAGAGCATCGGGAAGCGGCACCAGGCCACGGCCCAGGCGCTCGCAACACTGAAGGACAAGCTCGGGCAGGAGCGCAATCTCGACCTCAGGGTAGTCCATGCCGGCGCGCCGCAGCCCGGCGCGGGCGACGACGGAACGCGGTTGTTTACGGCGCTTGATCGGGCAATGTCGGATGTGCCGCGCCAGCGCCTTGCCGGAATCGTAATGATCACCGATGGCGAGGTCCACGACGTGCCGACCGGCGACGCAAAATCGCTGCGGCAGGCGGTTCCGGCGCCGCTGCATGTCTTGCTCTCGGGACAGCCAAACGAGGGCGACCGCCGTCTTGTCGTCTCGCAAGCACCGAGCTTTGGCATTGTCGGCAAACGGCTCGATTTGCGGATCCGGATCGAGGATCTGCCCGAGACCGCCGCCGAGAAGGCCGGTACCGATACCGATGAGGCGCGCGTGACCTGGCGCAAGGATGGCGGCGCGCAGCAGGAATTGACGGTACCCGTCGGGCAGGACGTGACTCTGCCGGTACAGATCGACCACGGCGGCCCCAATGTACTTGAGCTCGAGGCCGCACCCGGGCCGCGCGAACTGACACTCGTTAACAACCGTGCCGTGGTCGTCGTCAACGGCGTGCGCGATCGTCTGCGGGTTCTGCTGATCTCGGGCGAGCCGCATGCCGGCGAGCGGGTCTGGCGCAATCTGCTCAAATCCGACCCATCGGTCGATCTCGTCCACTTCACGATTTTGCGTCCACCCGAAAAGCAGGACGGCACGCCGATCCGCGAGCTTTCGCTGATCGCCTTTCCGATCCGCGAGCTGTTCGACACCAAGCTCGACGATTTCGATCTGATCATTTTCGACCGCTATAGCCAGCGGGGCGTGATCCCCGAGGCCTATCTCGAAAACATCGTTCGATATGTCCGAAATGGCGGCGCTCTGCTCGAAGCAGCGGGGCCCAATTTCGGCACACCGATGAGCCTGTCGCGCACCCCGCTTGGCGCGATTTTCCCGGCCGAGCCGACCGGCGAGGTCTTTGAGGAGGGCTACAAGCCGCAACTGGCCTCGCTTGGCCGCCGCCACCCGGTGACCGAGGGCCTGTCCGAGGCCGGGCCGCCGGGCGGCACACCCGGCTGGGGTCGATGGTTCAGGCAGATCGATTCGCAAGTGCATCGCGGCACAGTTCTGATGACCGGCGATCGCGGCGACCCGCTGCTCGTCCTCGACCGTGTCGGTAAAGGCAGAGTGGCGCAACTATTGTCGGACGAGATGTGGTTCTGGGCGCGCGGCTTCGAGGGCGGCGGCCCGCAGGCCGAATTGCTGCGCCGGCTCGCCTATTGGCTGATGAAAGAGCCGGATCTCGAAGAAAACGACCTGCGCGCCGCGATCGACGGCGATCATCTGATCGTAACCCGGCAATCATTGGAGCCCGACAATAATCCAGTCACCGTGACCGCACCCGATGGTACGCGTCACAGGCTCCAATTGACTGCCGAGCAAGGCGGGCGCAGCACCGGCCGCCTCGCGATCACGCAAATGGGCCTTTATCGCGTGACCGACGGCAGCAAGACGGCGCTCGCCGCCGCCGGGCCGCTCAATCCGGTCGAGTTCAGCGATGTTCGCACCACGCCTGACAAGCTGGCGCCGGTCGTTGCCGCAACCGGAGGCGGTACCTTTTGGGTCGGTTCGGGCAAGATACCGGAGATCCGCCGCGTAAGCCCGGAGGACAGCGCCGCCGGGCGGAACTGGATCGGGCTTCGCGCCAACGGCGACTATACAATCACCGGGTTCCGCGAGATGCCGCTCTTGCCGGCGTTGGCGGCGCTGGTGCTGATCGTCGGCGGTCTGCTCGCAGCTTGGCGTCGGGAGGGGCGGTGAAGTCTTGCACCGGACCCCGTTGTCCCGAGCACAGGTTCACGGCCGATCGACGCTTGCATCCCGTAGCCCTCTCAGAGCCCGACCGATAATGGGTCCGCCAATTTCAATTATTTGCCGCCTCTCTCCGTCATTCCCGCGAAAGCGGGAATCCAGAGCTGGCAATGCTGCAGCAGTTTGCCCCTTGTTCAAGCCAGGGGCAGATTCTGACCCCCCGCTTTCGCGGGGGTGACGATAGCCTATTGGGAACTCGGTATTCATTTTAAGTCAGGCTCTCAGGGAGCGCATCGCGTCGCGTGCTGGATTAGATAATCTTCCGTTGCCGGAGATCGTCAATCTGCTGCGCCGTATAGCCGAGATCGGCGAGGATTTCTTCATTGTCGGCGCCGAGCTTCGGGGCGATGCCGATATGGGCTGGCGTCTGCGAGAAATGCCACGGCGAACCATGCACCTTGAGCCGCTTGCCGTATTCCGGGTAATCGACCTCGGCCACATAGCCGTTGGCCAGCACATCCGGGTCATTTGAGGCTTCAAGCAGAGTGTTGATCGGCGCCGCGACGATGTCGGCCTGACGCAGCCGCGCCACCCAATCATCGCGTGACCCGGTCGCAAACAGCTCGTCGAGCACGTGCAACAACTTGTTACGCTGGTCGTCGGAGGCGACAACAACGCCAAGATCGCCAAAGCCGGTCCTTTCGAGCGCCTCGTAAAAGCCGAGAGCGCCCATCGCCTCGCGCCATTTGCGTGCGCCGTTGAGCTGGAACACCAGCGGCTTGCCGTCGCGGTCATTAAAGCTGGCGCTGAGCCCGGGACGCTCCGGCGTGCCGGTGACGCGGGCTTGGCCGGTCACCGGATTGCGGTTGCGCCACATCGTCGTGGTCAGGGTCCAACCCATCAGCCGGATCTGGCCGCCGAGCAGCGAACAATCGACCTTTTGCCCAATTCCGGTGCTGCGGGCATAGGTCAGCGCCGCGAGCGCCCCGCCAAACGCAAGGATTGCACAGGTTTCGTCGGCGACCGAGACGATGCCGGTCTTTAGCGGCTGGCCCGGTGTCGAATAGGCCTCGGCGATGCCGCCCAGCGCCTGCGCCATCGAATCGGTGCCCGGGAGATCAGCGTGCGGCCCTTTTGGCCCATAGCCCGAAACCGAGACATAGACGAGACGCGGGTTGACCTGGCGCAATTCTTCATAGCCGAAGCCGTTTTTCTCGGCGGCACCGGGCCGGAAGTTCTGGCCGAAAATGTCGGCCTTGGCGACGAGCTTGCGCAGGATGTCGCGGCCTTCCGTAGTCTTCAGATTGAGCGTGAAGCTTTTGACGCCGCGATTGTTGGTCTCGAAATAGGTGCTGGGCAGCCCTGGCAACACCGTCGAGCCGCGGGAATTGTCGCCAACCTCGGGGACTTCGATCTTGATGACCTCGGCCCCGAGATCGGCCATCAGCATATAGGGCACGGTCCCGGCCTGGGCCGTCGAGCAGGCGACGACCTTGACCCCGTGCAGCGGGCCATGCAGTTGGATCATCTCGATGCTCCTCAATCCAACAGCCAGGGGGCGGCGCAGGCTTGCGCGACCTGGCGGATCTGGTTCAGCAAACCGGCACCGACCGGGATCCCCTCTTTGAGCCGCTTCGCCTTGTTGTTCCATTGCGGATCGCCCGCGACCATGACCGGCTGCGTCGGGTCCATCGGCGTCGTCGCGCGCAAATCGTTGCACAACCGGGTCACGTCGGCGGTGAATTCGTCGCGGTCGCGAAACAGACCCGGGTCGATCACGATGAAGCAATGCCCGATGTCGTTGCCTTGCGGCTTCTTGCCGGCCATCGGATCGGTGATCAGCGTCGCTCCCGGCAGGCAGGAGCTGAGAATGTTGACCATGACCGCAAGCCCATACCCCTTGTAGCTTGACGTTTCCGGCGAACCGCCGAGCGAGGTCAGGAACCCGCCCTTGTCGCGCGCCTCCATCGGGTCGATGCTGGGCATTCCGTTCTTGTCGAGCACCCAGCCCGGCGGGCAGGGCAATCCTTCATTGGCCTTGTTGCGGATGCGGCCTGCGGCCACGGTCGTCGTCGCCATATCGAGCAGAAATGGCCGCCCGTCGGCCGTCGGTGCGGCAAATGACCATGGATCGGTGCCGAGCTTTGCCTCCTTGCCAAAGGTCGGCGCCACCTGCGTGCCCGAATTGCTGGTGCAGGCCATGCCGATCAGCCCTTCATTGGCCGCCATCAGCGTGTAATACCCGGTGGCGCCAAAATGGGACGAGTTGCGCACTGCGGTGATCGCCATGCCCGCCTGCTTGGCCTTGTCGATCGCGACCTGCATCGCAAAGCGCGCCGGCACATGGCCGAGCCCGCCATCGCCATCGACCAGGGCCGAGACCGGCGTTTCCTTGATGATGCGGGGGCGCGCGGCCATATTGGCGCGGCCGCTGCGGCGCAACCGGTCATAGCCCGGGATCATCGAGATGCCATGGCTGTCGACGCCATGCAGATCGGCCCAGCCCAGGATGTCCGCTGTTGTTTCGGCATTGTCTTCCGGCATGCCCCAAGCCAGCAGGATCGCTTTGAGCTGGGCGCGGTGTCGGTCGTAAGGTGCAGGCATCGGGCGTCTCCTATCACTGTGCTTGGCGTCAGTTCCGAGCTTATTTGATTTTCGCGTGCCCGCGAGAGGCTTCTTGCCGGCCGCTTGCCATGACCCATTGCCGAGCCGCAAGCACTCTGTGCTGCCTGACAATGCTATGCGACATTGCTCTAATTGTCGGATCTCACCTGATCGGAGGTGAGCCGGCTCGATGGAGGTCCTCATGGCGGAAGCGCGGCGCGGTGGATGCTTGTGCGGCAGGGTGCGGTATGAGTCGGCTGGCGAGCCGCTGTTTTCGCTGCTGTGCCACTGTCGCGATTGCCAATATCAGAGCGGCAGCGCCTTTATCGCGGCGATGCGGGTGCCGGCGGTCGGGTTTCGCATCACTGCGGGCGAACCCAAGCTCTTTGTCAGCCGGAGCGATGCTGGCAATGAGATAACGCGGGCGTTTTGCCCGGAATGCGGTTGCCCGCTCTTCATCCGCGTGTCATCACGGCCCGACATCGTCGGGTTGCGGGTCGGTAGTCTCGACGATCCGAGCGAATTCCGCCCCGAGGCCAACATCTTTGTCAAAAGCGCCCAGCCCTGGGACTACATGAACCCGGACCTGCCACAGCATCACACCTACCCGCCCGGGCGGGCCTATACTGCGGAGGGATAACCGGCAGACCCGTCAAGCCTCGCGCGGGCTCTGCTTGCGGTCAGGGCACTGCGAGCCCGTTCAAAACGAGGTCGAGGTGCGCTTCCAAAAATCCCGCGCAATCGAGCGGGTGTTCTGTCGCGAACAACAGGTTCCACAGCACTGCCATCAGCGCCGGCGCCATAATGACCTGTGGATAGCGCGCGTAGGGGCCGGGCCGGATCTCGCCGCGCTCGACGCCGCGCCCCAGTAGAGAGCCTAGAAGCGCAATGGCACGTTCGATGAATTCGGCGTAATAGAACTCGGTCAGCTCGGGCATTCTGGGCCCCTCGGCGATCAATAGCCGCAACAATTGATGAGCGCGGGGATTGTCAACCAGCCGCTCATAGATGAGCGCGACAAACTCGCGCAGCAGATCGGCGGTTGTGCGGTCCGACTGTCCGAACCGGGCCTCAAGCGCGCTCCAATCGGGCAGGATCAGCCGGCGCAATACCGCTTTGAATAGCGCGTCTTTGCTCGCGAAATAAAAGTTCGGAAGGCCTTTCGCAACGCCGGCGCGGCGCGCCACGTCTTCCATACGGGTCGCGGCATAGCCATGGGCGGCAAATTCCGAAAACGCCGCTTCGAGAATTTCGCTTTCGCGGACATCGCGATCGCGCCGGCGCCTCGTCGCTGAGTCCTGAGTTGCTGCGTTGGCGGGTTGATCCGTTTCGAGTGGGGGTTTCGACATAGCCATATTTTCCATCAAGCGACATCTTGAAGAAACCGGTTTGGAGATGGATATTAATTGTCCGGTCAGTCAATAACTGGAGTTTGGGCATGGCCAACCTGCATACTGTGCTGATCGTCGGTGAGGGGCCGACCGGATTAGTCGTGGCGCACGAACTTGCGCGCGCCGGGATTGCCTGCCGGCTCGTCGACAAGGCGGCGCACCGCGCCATAGAATCGCGGGCGATCGCGATTCACCCGCGCACCCTCGAAACCTTTGAGCTGATGGGGCTCGCCGATGCATTTCTTGGCGCAGGCCAACGGATCACAGCCGTCAGTGTTTACGGCAGCAGCGGGCCTATCGCGCATGTTCAGTTCCGAGGCCTCGACACGCGCTACCCCTACGTATTGGGCGTGCCGCAGGACGAGACCGAGCGCATCCTCGAACAGCATGTTCAGCAGTTGGGGGTGTCTGTCGAGCGCAATACCGAACTCGTTGGCCTGACCCCGCACGCCTCGAGCGTATCGGCGCGGTTGCGCCAGGGCAATCGGGTCGAAGAGATCGAAGCTCAATGGGTTCTCGGCTGCGATGGCGCGCACAGTGCGGTGCGCGACCAACTCGCGATTCCGTTTTCAGGCAGCACCTACCCGGAACATTTTGTGCTTGCCGATGTCAAAGTCGAAGGCGAGCTCGATCATGACGGGGCGCAGGTCTGGTTGCACCACGACGGCCCGATGGCGTTCTTTCCGCTGCCGGCGGATCGCTGGCGGCTGGTCGTCGGCAACTCGCCCGCGGACTGGCAGGGCGAGCCCACCCTCGCGCAATGTCAAGCATTGGTTGACGAGCGCGGCCCAGGTGGGATCCAGCTCGCCGACCCGCGCTGGACTGCGGTATTCCGCATCCATCGCCGGATCGCCCGGCACTTCCGCCAAAGCCGTGTGTTTCTGCTCGGTGACGCGGCGCATATCCACAGCCCTATCGGTGGCCAGGGCATGAATATGGGAATCCAGGACGCCTTCAATCTCGCCTGGAAACTCGGTTTGATAATTGGCAAGGGCGGGAACCCGACATTGCTTGACAGCTATGAGCCGGAGCGACGACCGATCGACGAGGCGGTGCTGCGCCAGACCGATCGCGCGACGCGCCTCGTGTCTTTGCACGGGCCGGTTATGCGTTTTTTGCGGGATCACTTGATGTCGCTGGCGACCCGACTCCCGCCGATTGTCGAAAAGCTCGGCGAGGCGATGTCCGGGATTGCTGTCGACTACCGCCACAGCCCGATCATCGAGGATCACGCGGTCGGCGCGCCCGGGCCGCATGCCGGCGACCGCGCACCCGACGCGGAGGTTGACGACCCGCATGGTGTGACGAAACGTCTCTACCAGCTCTTTACCCAACAGCGCCACGTGTTGTTGTTGGTTGGCGGTGGCGCTGTGTCGCCGCCGGGCCTGTCCGAACTCGGCCGGCATTCGATCACTATTCGCCGCATTACCCCGCCGGAGGTCGCGGGCGCCGATCTGATCGATCGCAGCGGCGAGGTGGCCGCGCGTTATGGGTCGGCCGGCATGGCGTATCTTATCCGGCCCGACGGCTATGTTGGATTTCGCTGCGGCTTGAACGAGGCCCCTGCCCGCCTGCCCCGCTATCTGACAAGAAGCTTCATCGCCTAGCCCGCACCATTGTTGAGTGCCGACGTGCCGCCGCACGGGGCCCGAAAGTGTGCCTCGCTCGCGGCTTGTCCGGCAGCCTGGGGCATGCAATATCGCCGAACCAACGCATTTCCAACAAACCAAGGACAGCCGATGGCCGAGAGCGAATTGCATCAAAAAGGTGCCGCGATGCGGCGCCGCCTGATGGGCGACGCGGCAGTCGAGCGTGCGGCGCGCGAGATCTATAGCGACCCGGTCATGAAGAAATTCATCGATGTCGCGACGGAGACCGTGTTCGGCGCGCTGTGGACGCGGCCCGGCCTCGACCTCAAAACCCGGGCACTGATTTGCGTGATTTCGGATGCGGCGACCGGCCGCGAGCCCGAGCTGGGATTGCATCTGCGCATGGCCTTGCGCCAGGGCTGGACCGAGGAGGAATTGACCGAAGCGCTGCTGCATCTTTCGGGTTATGTCGGGGTGCCGATCATCCGCGAATCGATGATGGTAGCGAGCAAGGTCTTTGCCGAGCATCGGGCCGAGCAGGGCAAGGAGCAGCCGGTCGCTTGACCAGGCATATCCTGATCATTCCATCCTGGTATTCGGATGGCCGCGGCTCCGGGGGCGGATATTTTCGCGATCAGGCCTTGGCGCTCAAAGCCGCCGGATATCGGGTCGCGATCTTGGCCCCTGCCATTTACACTTGCCGCGATCTGCGGGCCGGGCACGTTCGACGGTGCCCGTCGCGCGAGGTAACGATCGAATGCGACGGCGTGCCAATCTACCGCCGTGACGCGTTCACAGCACTACCCCGCCTGCCATATCGCAACCCGCTGGTCTGGACGGGCTGCGGTATGAAATTGGCCAACCGGTACATTGCTGAAAACGGGCAACCCGATCTGGTTCACGCGCATTCCTGTTTGAACGCCGGGGTTTTGGCGCTGGCGCTCAACCGGCGTTATGGCATGAACTTCATCCTCACGGAGCATAGCGTGGGCCCGGCGCGGCCGCGCTGGTGGGAGCGTGATCTGATCAAGCGGGCCATTAAACGTGCGAGCCGCTGCATTGCGGTCAGCCCCCACCTCGCCGTGCTGCTCGAAGAGCATTATCCCGGTTCCTCATGGCAGTATTTACCAAACGTTCTCGGCGAAGCTTTTCTCGCTGCCGAGACCTCGGCCGCGGTGCCGGTCAACGAGCGTGGGTTTATTTTTCTGTGTGTTGCAAGACTGTCACCCGAGAAGGGACAGGCGCAACTGCTCGAAGCCTTTGCCAAGGCGTTTTCCGGCAGCCCCGAAATCCGCTTGCGGCTGGTCGGCGACGGGCCGTCGCTATCGGATCTCAAGCAACTAAGCCGCCGTCTCGGGGTCGCTGCCCAAGTCGATTTTGTCGGGGCGCTGTCTTCCGCGCGGGTGCGCGCGGAAATGCAAGCCGCCGATGCCCTTGTACTGGCGAGCAGATTCGAGACCTTTGGCGTGGTTGTTATCGAAGCGCTGGCCTGCGGGCTCCCGGTTGTCTGCACCGCCAGCGGCGGTCCCGACCACCTTGTGGCGCCGAGCAACGGCCTGTTGGTTCGTTGTGGGGATGCGGCTGCCCTGCGTGAGGCACTGTTGCAGATGCGATGCCAAGCTTCGGGCTACGATCGCGCTGGAATTCGCGCGGATGCAATCTCGCGATACGGTCCGACAGCCTTTGCCCGCCAATTCACAGCTCTCGTTTGCGAGCCGGTCACGACGTCGGTTCAAGATAGCGAACCGTTCGCGCATAGCAGACGCGCCGATCTCGTTTAACGCGCGTAGTGTTCTGTTATATCGCTCAAATGTCGGCTCTCTACCGATACGCGCGGCTGCTTGGCATACCGAGATCACGCCCGGGGCACCCCTCTCGACGAGCACCCCGCCCTAGTTAGTGTCCGTCCATAAACTCTAAGCTTATAGAATCACTCGCGAAATCGCGCGTTTTTACGCGTAAGGCCAGGCGGTTTTGGGTAAGCTGCGGATCAAGCCATTGAAGCCAAAGCCGACCCTCACCGCCGGAGCCGACAATGCGGCAA
>JAFAOB010000047.1 GCA_019238055.1 Alphaproteobacteria bacterium | reverse complement strand
TTCTCGGCCGGAATACCGATCTCGCTCGCCAGGATCTGGGCGAAGGTGGTGGCGTGGCCTTGGCCCTGGCTGATCGTGCCGAGCCGGGCGATGGCACTGCCGGTCGGATGCACCCGGATCTCGCATGAATCGAACATGCCGAGGCCGAGGATGTCGCAATTCTTGATTGGGCCGGCGCCGACGATCTCGGTGAAAAAGCTGACGCCGATCCCCATCAATTTGCGAGTTTCGCCGCGGGCGAAAGCTTCGCGATTGCGCCGCTGCTCGTCGCGCAGACTGGCGTAGTCGACCGCCTCGAGAGCCTTGTCGAGTGCCGTCGGATAGTCGCCGCTGTCGTATTCCCATCCCAATGCCGAGCGGTACGGGAACTGCTCCTTCTTGATCAGGTTGCGGCGACGAATTTCGGCGGGGTCGATATCAAGCTTGCGCGCCAGCACATCGATCATTCGCTCGATGAAATACGAGGCCTCCGTCACCCGAAACGAACAGCGGTAAGCGACCCCGCCCGGCGCCTTGTTAGTGTAGACACCGTCAACCGTCACATGGGCGACTGGGATGTCATAGGAACCGGTGCAGATGCTGAAAAAACCGGCCGGATATTTGGTCGGGTCGGCACAGGCATCGAAGGCTCCATGATCGGCCAGCACATGGCAACGCAACGCGGTGATGCGGCCCTCCGCGGTCGCGGCGATCTCGCCCGTCATGTGGTAGTCGCGGGCAAACGCGGTCGCCTGCAAATTCTCCATGCGATCTTCGATCCACTTGACCGGCACGCCGAGCACGATCGAGGCGACGATCGCGCAAATGTAGCCCGGATAGACGCCAACCTTGTTGCCAAAGCCGCCGCCAATATCGGGCGAGATGATGCGGATCTTGTGCTCGGGTATCCCAGAGATCAGAGAAGCGACAGTGCGAACGGCGTGCGGCGCCTGGAACGTGCCCCACAGGGTCAGGTGCCCGTTGATTTTGTCCATCGCAGCGACACACCCGCAGGTTTCGAGCGGGCAAGGGTGGACGCGCTGATAGGCGATATGTTCCTTGGCGACGATCGCGGCCCCGGCCAAGGCGCGCGCCGTTCCCTCGGCGTCACCAACCTCCCAGGTGAAGATGTGGTTGGGGTGTTTGCGCGGCCCATGCGCGCCGCTGGTCTTGTCCTTGAGATCGTCGCGCAGAACAGGTGCATCCTCGGCCATCGCCCGGGTCGGATCGATGAGCGCCGGCAGTTCCTCATACTCGACCTCGACGAGGTCAACCGCGTCGGCCGCGAGATAGCGATCCTCGGCGACGACAAACGCGACCTCCTGGCCCTGGAACAGAACCTTCTCATCGGCCAAAACGGCCTGGACGTCGCCAGCGAGGGTCGGCATCCAGTGCAGTTTAAGCGGCTTCAAATCCTCGGCGGTCAATACGGCTTTGACCCCCGGCAGCTTGAGTGCAGCCTCTTTGTCAATCGATTTTATGCGGGCGTGCCCATAGGGTGAGCGAACGAAATCGCCAAACAGCATGCCTGGGAATTTAAGGTCATCGACATAGTTCCCCTTTCCCTGCGTGA
Source organism: Alphaproteobacteria bacterium (assembly GCA_019238055.1). GTDB lineage: Bacteria > Pseudomonadota > Alphaproteobacteria > ATCC43930 > CGMCC-115725 > AP-15. The sequence continues at coordinate 6,055 of JAFAOB010000047.1, read as the reverse complement.
AGCGAACGTCCTCGACCCTCTTTCGCCGGGTCCCGAGTCCCTCGAGCTTTTGTGTGCGTCGCTGGACTGACTCGATCTCGGAAGTCATTCTGCGGCCTCCTTGGCATTCGCCATCCGCTCGGCGGCAGCGCGTATTGCCCTGACAATGGTCAGATAGCCGGTGCAGCGGCACAAATTGCCGGCAATGCCTTGGCGGATTTCAGTCTCACTGGGGCGCGGATTTTCCTGCAATAGCCGATAGGCGCGAATAATCATGCCCGGCGTGCAAAAGCCGCACTGCAGCCCGTGATGCTCGCGGAACGCCTCCTGCAACGGATGCAGGCTGCCATCGGCGCCGGCCAGTCCTTCAACCGTAATGATTTCGGCGCCATGCGCCTGAACCGCAAACACGGTGCAAGACTTCACCGACTTGCCGTTCATGTCGACACTGCACGCGCCGCAATGACTGGTGTCGCAGCCGATATGCGGCCCGGTGATCCCGAGCTGTTCGCGCAGCAGGTGGATTAAAAGCATGCGCGGCTCGGCCAGGGTCTCGACTTCTCTGTTGTTGACCCGCAGCACGATGTGCATTTTGGCCATCATTCTTCTCCCCGGCTCAAAGAGCGCGTTCTTTGGCGCGCATCAGAGCGCGTCGCACCATCACCCCGGCGACATGCCTGCGAAACTCGACCGGCCCATGCGCATCGGCGGACGGGTTTGCCGCTGCTCGCGCGCGCCGCACGGCCTCGTCAATCGCGGCTTCGTCCAAGGCGGTACCGATCACGGCGTCAGCCGCGTCGCCGGCCAACAGCGGCGTGTCCGCGACATTGGTCAGCGCGATTGCGGCCGAGATGCAGGTGCCGCCGGACATTGTCAGAACCACGGCGGCGGCGGCCGTTGCGTAGTCGCCGACTTTGCGCTTCTGCTTTTCATAGGCATAGCCGTGACCTGCGACCGGCATCGGAATGCGAACCGAGACGAGAATTTCGTCCGGCTGAAGCGCCCTCGAGAAGGCACCATGATAAAAATCGCGTGCTGCGATCTCGCGTTCGTCACGTTGGCGCTTGAGCCGGTACTTGGCGCCAAGCGCCAGCATAACGGCTGGCATATCGTTGCCGGGATCGCCATTGGCGACATTGCCACCCAGAGTTCCGCAGTAGCGAACCTGAGGATCGGCAATCTGCAGCGAGGTCTCGCCAATGATCGGGCAGTTCGCGGCCAGCAGTGCCGAGTTGATAAGCTCATGCTGGGTCGTCATTGCACCGATCATGACGGCATCGGGTTCGCTTCGGATTCCGCGCAGCTCCTCCAAATCCTGCAAATCGACGAGATACTCGGGCTGCGCCAGCCGTAACTTCATCATTGGAATGAGGCTGTGTCCGCCGGCGACGACCCGCGCTCCTTCGCCATACTGCCTCAAAAGCCCGAGCGCCTCGTCGACAGATCGGGGCCGATGATAGGCAAACGGTGCGGGTATCATTTTTGTGTCCCCGGTAATCCCTGTTTTCTTATTCTTAGTCCATCCCGCAGGCCGATCCAATCGCGGGCTGACGCATGTCGCGGCGATTGCCGGCACGATTCTTGTGCTGTCCTCAATGCGCTTCTCGTTCTGCAGAGCTTCGGCGTCGCGCCCTTGGCGCACGGAGCGCCGTACTCGCAGACCGCGTCGTTCGCAGATCGCTGCGCGACGAGGCCAGACCCCTAATCGATAATGCCGTCGATCGCGATCGGCAGGTGACGGGGTCCGCGCAATGAGGCACCGGGGTGATAGCGCGGGACCGTTTCGACCAGCCGCGGGTTGAGTAGCCGCCGGGCAAGCGCCACCAATGCCACCTCCCCCTCGATGCGGGCGAGCGGCGCCCCGACGCAATAATGCAGGCTGCCGCCAAAGCCGAAATGGGTGTTGCTCTCCCGATCGGGATCAAAGCAGTCCGGATCGGGAAAGCGATCGGGATCGCGGCTGCCCGCCGCGAGGAGCAGCACCACGGGTGTGCCCTTCGGGATCTTCACCCCGCCGATCTCGATCTCTGCCAGCGCCAGTCGTGTGCGGTAATGGACCGGAGGCTCGTAGCGCAGCAACTCTTCAACAAGCCGCGGTGCCATTGCGGGTGTGGCGCGCAGCCGCTCGAGATGCTCGGGGTGGCGCAACAAGGTCAGCATGCCGTTGGTGATCAGGTTGACCGTGGTCTCATGCCCCGCCACCAGCAGCAGGACGGCGGTCGAGATCAGGTCATAGTTGTTCATTCGCCCGTCTGACGGGTCCTTATAGGTGGCGAGGCCCAACAGCATGTCCTCCTGTGGATCGGCGCGTTTGCGATCGATCAGCGCCTGCATATAGGCCGAGATCTGATCGAAGGTGATCTGAGATTTTTTCCAGTTTTCCTCGTCGCTGCGCTGATCGGGGTCGAGCGCAGTCGCAAGCTGCGTCGCCCAACCCTGGAATTGCGGCTCATCCTCACGCGGGATGCCGAGCAGCTCGCAAATGACCGTAACGGGTAGCGGGTAGGAGAAATTGTCGACCAGATCGATCTGCTCGCGGCTCTGGCAATTGTCGATCAGATCATGGGCGATCTTTTCGGTTTTGCCGCGCATGGCACGCACGCGCTCCGGGGAGAATTCGCGCATCACCCGGCGGCGCAGCACGTCATGGTCCGGCGGATCGCGGAAGATGAACGGCCGATGCCGTGCGCGGATTTGCTCCTTGATCGGATCAATGATCAGATCCTTGATTGGATTGCCAGTCCAGTGCAGCAACGGCGGCGGCAGATCCTCCGAGCTGAGCCGCGGATCGTAGAGCAGCCGGTAGATCGCATCGTAGGAAGAGACGACATAGGTGCCGTCGGTCTGCCGTGCGACCGGGGTCTTCCGCATAATCGCATAGAGCGGGTAAGGGTTGGGGCGGCTTTTGCCGGCGAGGATGCGCGCGAACAATGTGTCTTGGCTCATCACTTTTCTGTCCTGCTCAGGTATCGATGGAAGCGAAGCCAGCGGCTTCCTTGCGCATGCGCGGTTGGTCGACCGCGCCCTCGATCGGAGGGAAAGGGGCGCCCTCCTCGATCAGTGCGCGATAAGCAGGCAGCCAGCGTGCCGAATTGATCGACAGGGCGGCAATGGTTCGCCCCTTGCGGCCAAACACGGCAAGAAAGCGCCGCCCTTCGACCGATCCTTGCGCGATTGCCATCTCCTCCGCGCTGTCGGCGAGTCCGACGCATTTGATGTTGAGGCCAAACTGGCTCGACCAGAAATCGGGCAGATGCTGGTGGATGCGCATTCCGGTGATGTCGCCGGCCAGCATGTTGTGCGCCGCCATCCGTGCCTGCTCGACGGCATTGCCCCAATGCTCGACCGTGACGAGATGTCCGTCATTGGCGACGAGCGGCCAATGCGCAACGTCGCCCGCCGCAAACACGCCGGGCGCCGGCGACTCGTTGGCTCTGAGGGCGCGGCAGAACGCGTCGCAGCGCAGACCCCGTGCACTGGTCAGGAGTCCCAAGCCCTCCAGCCATTCGACGTTGCGTACCGCGCCGAGCGCAACGATGATCAGATCGCAGCCGATCCGCTTACCGTCCTTCAACATGACCGCGGCGACGGCACCGGCGTTGTCGGCCTCGATCCGCTCGACCATGGCGCCGAGCCGCAAATCGACGCCGTGATCGCGGATCACCCCTGCCATGAAGGCGCCGATACGTTCGCCGAGCGCCCGCCGCATCGGCACACGCTCACTTTCGACAATGGTGACCGCGAGCCCCATTTCGCGACAACAAGACGCAAGCTCGCACCCGATGAAGCCGCCGCCAATGATCAGAACGCGCCCGGGTGATGCCGCAAGACGCGGTACCAGCCGATCGGCATCGTCGCGACCGCGCAGAGTCAGGACACCGTCGATTGAGGCTTCATCCGGCTTTGGCCAAGGCCGTGCGCGCGTGCCGGTCGCGATCAGCAGCCGATCGTAGTCGAGGGCATCGCCGTTCGCGAGGTCGATACGCCGAGCAGTGAGATCGACGCCGCGGGCCGCCACACCCAGCCGCCAGTCGATATCGAGATCACGCGGCTGCGGCAGGGTCGTGTCAGTCGATAGACGGCGCGTGAGCACCTGCTTTGACAGCGGTGGGCGGTCATAGGGCGGGTATGGCTCGTCACCGATCAGGACGAGGTCGCCGGAATAGCCCAGCTGCCGCAATCTCTTAGCAGCCGACAGGCCGGCCAGCGACGCGCCGGCGACAACGATACGGCTCGGTGGAGCAAAGGAGGACGGGTCCGCCATACCAGCTCCCTCTCACTCGGTCGAGGCCGACTCGACAGGTGGGTTGTCGAACTCGGCGCTGATCGCACGTACCGGACAGGCGTGGACCGCGCGCTCGACCTCATCGCGCCATTGGTCAGAGGGCGCCGGGTCATAGGCGAGGATTTCGCTACCCTTCAGCTGGAAAACCTTGGGCGCTGCATAGACGCACTGCCCATAGCCTTGGCATCTGTTGAGATCGACGACAACCTTCACGAGTGTCCCTTCATTCGCTTGGCTTGGCGAACACTTCCCTGCTGCTGACCGCTCCGTCGCTGGAGTCGAGCTGCCGAATAACAGTTCTTGGGCAAACTCGCGGGACCCGACAAGCTATCGGCGTTTGCCGCCGATCGCCGCGCCGCCACTGCGGGCCACTTTATCGAGCCGATCTTGCTGCCGATGCTAATGCGGACGCTGTTCGGAAAGCGCCTCGCAACGTCGCGCGCCAAGATCACACCACATGTCGCGCGAACGGTGGCGTTCTTTTTACCCCTGCAAACGGGGCTGGATTAAACCTTGTGCTACGCAGGGTTTGGCGGCGGAAATGAAGAAACGATGACACCCACCTGCTTGGCGCCGGCAAGCCAGTTTCCAGCGGCGACAGCCTGCGACAAACCCGACCACGGGCACCGCGACGAGCGCCAAGTAGACCCGAGCGTTGCGAACCGGAGACCGCGGCCGGGGCGAGGAGGATTACGCGGCGGCTATTTCGCGCTGCGCGGTCTTTGCGGCGCGGGCGAGCATCGCGGCGGCATTGTGGTGCAAGATCTGCTCGCGCGCTTCGTCGCCGATCTGCGCTTCTGCGAGCGCCCTCCTGGTCCAGTCGCAGCCGAATTCGGTGCCGTCGGTGCCGCACACGATGCGCTCGGCGCCATAGAGGCGCACGCCCGCCTCGATTGCGCGCGGTCCGAACGAGTTGCAATCCACATACACCTTCGCCTTCCGGAAGCGCGACGACGGCAGTTCCTCATTCGGCGTGTCGAGCAGACAGCGGTGGTCCATGCGCTCGATCTCGTAAGGAATGTTGCCGCCCAAATTGTGGACGTGAATCATCGCCTCCGGATAGTCCGCGAGGTAGTCGGTCAGACACAGCGTCACCATAACCGAGGACAGGCTCGCTTGCATGTCGAGCGTGCCGTTGCGGCGGCGCGCATTGTCCGTATCGGCCGCGACTTTGGGGTAAGCGTCGCCCGGCCGCGGGCCGTTATGGATAAAGAGAACCGCCCGGTGGCGGTTCGCGACTTCGAACAGCGGCCGCATCGCTTCGGCGTCCTTGCGGGTGAGGAAGAAGTTGCCCGGTATCTGCGCGCCAATCATGCCCGGCAGCCCGAGCGCCCACTCGAGTTCCGCGGCAGCGGCCGAAATGTCCGTCAGAGGCAGCGCGGCATAGGCGGCAAAGCGGCCGGGATGCTTCTGGCAAATCGCCGAGAGCCCATCGTTGGTGGTCCGGCACAGCGACTTCGCCTCCTCCGGCGGCTGGGCCTCGATCCAGCAGAACGAACCGAGGAGTGATAGCACGCTGACATCCACTCCCTGCCGGTCCATCCGAGCGAGATGGAAATCGACGTCATCGAAGGCCGAAGCGAGCGGCTCTTCACCCATCCGTGAAGCTTTCAGCACCTCGACGCCGTCTTGATTGCGCAGGATGCGCGGTTCCCTGGTACGGGCGCGCAGTGCGTCGGCTAATTCGGCGGGCCTCCAATGGGTATGCATGTCGATCATCATGGCTGCCTCCTCCAAGGGTTGTCCGGCAGATTAACCCCACGGCGGCTCGGGCGCAAAGCACGACAATTG
>JAFAOB010000231.1 GCA_019238055.1 Alphaproteobacteria bacterium | reverse complement strand
TAGCGGTGGTAGCGACCGTGCTCGGCTTTCGCTCCTCGGATGCGCTTGGCGGGGCCTATGGTGTCGCAGTCACCGGCACGATGAGTGTCACGACCGTGCTCGCCTTTGTCTATTTCCGATGGGGTGTGGGCTGGCCGCTGTGGCAGTTGGTTCCGTTGTTCGCGCTGTTCCTGTTTATCGATCTGTCCTTTTTCAGCGCCAACCTGCTGAAGATCATTGATGGCGGCTGGTTTCCACTGGCGATCGCCGGCACGCTCTATGTCACCATGATGACCTGGCTGTGGGGGCGGCAGCGGCTCGCGGCCCAGCGGGCGAGTGGCGCCCTGCCGCTCGCAACGTTGCTCGAGGGTCTTCAACCCGGTCATCCGGTACGCGTCCCCGGGACGGCGGTTTATATGACGGCGCGGGTCGACAACGTGCCGGCAGCCCTGCTGCACAATCTGAAGCACAACAAAATTCTGCATGAGCGCAACGTGTTGATGACGGTGCGCACCGAGGACGTGCCGCGTCTGCCCGAGGCGGAGCGGCTGCAGATCGACCATCTGAGCCAGAATTTCCATACCGTGACGATCCGTTATGGCTTTCTCGAAGAACCCGATATTCCGCGTGCGCTGGCGCTGTGCCGGATCGGCGGCTTCCGTTTCAACCTGATGGAGACTTCGTTTTTTGTCGGCCGCGAAAAGATTGTCGCCAAGGGTCGGTCGGGAATCATGCTGCCGTTCAAAAAGCTCTTCGTGTTGCTGAGCAATTTGGCGCTCGACGCCACCGAATTCTTCCGCATCCCGACCAACCGCATCGTCGAACTCGGCGGCCAGGTCGAAATCTGAACGAACCCCGGACGAATACGCTGCTTCGCGGCCGCGAGCGCGAGAGGGTCCGCTGACAACCGCTCGGACGCCGGCGGCAGTTAGTGGATGTCTTCCTGTTCGTCGAAGGCTTGGCGCAACCGGTCGACCGAGAAGCCCGGGGCGCGAGCGGCGTCGATGACGACCTTTTCGCGGCGCGCGAGCAGATCGGCCGCCCGCGGGATCTCTCTGACGGCTTCGGCCGGCACCACGACCGCGCCGTGGCGGTCGGCATGGATCACGTCATTGGCCGAAACGACCATGCCGGCGACGCTGATCGTGCCGCCAAAATCAACGAGATGCACATAAGCATGCGACGGCATGATCGAGCCCGCGAGGACAAAGAACTCCGGCGCCATCGCGTCGAGATCGCGGACCGAGCCGTCGGTGATCACACCGACACAGCCGAGCCCCTTGTGCACATTGCTCTGCACCTCGCCCCAGAACGCGCCAAACCCGTAATCGGGCACATCGATGTCCTGAATCACGGCGATGCTCGGCAATGGTTCGGCCGCGACATGGGCATAATAGCCAAGGCGGATTTCCTTCGCCTCGTCGCGGTTGCGCGGATGCGGCTCGCGCGAGCGGATGATTGCGGTGCGGGCAAAGGCCACGACCGGCTTCAACTGCGGAAATGGCGCGATCAGCGGCCGGCGGTTGAACCCGGTGGCGCGCCGCGCCGGCGCGACGAGTTCGAGCGCGTTGCAGATTGTCGGCGTGTCGAACGCGCGCAAGGCTTCGAGATCGGCAGGGTCAGGCAGGCGCGGCATCGGGCGCTTCCTCCGGCGGATTGTCGAGGCTTTGGCTTTATTGGAGAATGGCTGGAGCCAGCAAGGATTTTTCGCCGTCGCGGCAAGAGTGTGGAGAAGAGGGATGAGCGATTTCGATCCCGAGCGGGTCAGGCAATTGCAGCGGCCGCGCGGTCTGCCGTTCGCGATTGGCAAGATCGGGCATGTCGTGCTCAATGTCGCGGATCTCGAGCGCTCGGCGCGGTTCTATACCGAGGTGCTGGGCTTTCAGATCTCCGATGTCTATCCGGAGGATATGGTGCCGGGCGGCATGGTGTTTTTGCGCTGCAATACCGATCATCACGGCATCGCCTTGGTCGGGTCGGCCGAAGGAGCGGCGGCTAATGCCGAACTCAATCACCTCGCCTTTGAGGTCGGCAGCCTCGACGATGTCGTGCGGGCGCGCGACCATTTGCGCCGGCATGGCGTGGTGATCGATTTTGAAGGGCGGCGGCGCGCCGGCTGCCAGCTCGCTGTCGAATTCCGCGACCCCGATAATCACCGGCTCGAAATCTATTGGGGCATCGATCAGATCGGCAGCGATGGTCATGTCCGCCCGCCTTCGGAATGGAAGGGCGCGCGCAGCCTCGAAGACGCGATCGCCGACCCGGTGCGCGGCCAGGACACGACCCTCCACGACCCCTCGCTCCTCCGCCGCTAACCGCGGCCTCGCGACAGGGCCGTCGGACCGGTCCTCTCCCCTTTACGTTGAGCGAGGGCCCAGGTGGCAACCGCTCTTAGCCACTCTCGGAGGCAACAATCGGAAGCAGTCCGAAGCCGCGCTCAAATAAGCAATGGTGAAGGCGGTGCCGTGGTGGATGTCTTGCTCGCGGCCGATACGCCCGGTCAGGTGGCGGGGGCTGATTGCAGCTGGATGAAATTTTCGAGGCCGATCTTGGGGATCAGCTCGAGCTGAGTCTCAATGAAGTCGAGCTGGGATTCTTCCTCTCTGAGGATCGTCGCGAACAAGTCGCGGCTGACGAAGTCATGCACATTTTCGCAATGGGCGATCGCCTCGCGCAGCTCGGCAAGCGCCAACCGTTCGAGCCGCAGATCGCAGTCGAGTATCCCTGGCACCGATTCTCCGATGAACAGCTGGTCCAGCACCATCCGCGGCACACCGCCGAGAAACAGAATCCGCTCGATCAACAGGTCGGCGTGCTTCATCTCGCCAATCGATTCGTCGTATTCATAGGCCGCCAGCTTGGCGACACCCCAATGCTTGAGCATGCGGGCATGCAGAAAATATTGATTCGTGGCGGTCAGCTCGTTTTTGAGCACGGTGTTGAGATGTTGGATGACGATTGCATCGCCTTGCATTTTGTTCCTCCCATTCAGCCGCTCTTATCCTGATGCCGGTACCGAAAACACCATCCTCGGCCACGATCGAGCCTCGATCAAGAACCGACGGTCAACCCCCCGTCGTGATGGCAAGCAAAGCTTGCCGAACCCGATTTCGTCCACAGATTCTTTGGACCTGAGGTTTTGACGCCGCATTCGGCGCGTGATCGAGGCAAGCCTTCGATGAGCGAAACCGACAATCTGTTTGCGATGCTGCGGCAATCGGCCGATCCCGCCGCCGCCGAAGCGATTGAACATCTGGTGCGCGAGGCACCTGATCATCAGCTCAGCCGCATCAATGTGCTCGATATCGCCGCCAAAACCGGTCTCGATGAGGAGCGGCTGATCGCGGCATTTCTGCACGCGGCCCGACTCGGCCTGTTCGAATTGTCGTGGAATGTGCTGTGCCCGAGTTGTGGTGGGGTGATCGAGGCCGCCTTTACGTTGCGGAATGTCGACCGCGATCAATACCACTGTGCGTGGTGTGCGACCAGTTACGAACCGACCCTCGACGAGATCGTCGAAGTGACCTTTACGGTCAGCCGAAGGGTACGCAGGATCGCCGCGCACGACCCGGAGGGGTTGTCCTACAGTGAATATTTCCGGCAGATTTTCTGGAGTTCGGGGATCGATCTGCCCGCCAATCTCGACCACGCTCTCCAGGAGATCACACTCGAAACAATCGAATTGCCGCCAGGTGAGAAGGCGATCCTATCACTGCAATTGCCGCCCGAGTTTGTCATCCTGCTTGATCCGGTCACGCACACCGGCTGGTTTATCGATGTCAAGGGCGAACCGACGCGCGAGCGCCAAGCCCTGTCGCTGGTGTTCGACAGATTGCGCGCGCCGGTCGAGCGAATGGAGCTGCATCCGGGCCCCTTGCGTCTGTCGCTCGAAAACCGCACCGGCGGTCGCGTGCTGCCGGGTTTGTGGTTGGCCAACAACCAGCTTGAAGAGCTGTTGCGCCGCCGGCGGCCGTTTTTGACCGCAAAGCGGTTGCTGACCAACCAAGTATTTCGCGACATTTACGGCACCGACACGATCGATGTCGAACAGCGGCTCAAGATCACCAGCCTGACGTTTTTGTTCACCGATCTCAAAGGCTCGACCGAGCTTTACGACCGGGTCGGCGATATTGTCGCCTTTGATCTCGTGCGCGCGCATTTCCGAGTGCTCAACGAGATCGTCGCCGCCGAGGCCGGAGCCGTGGTCAAGACCATCGGCGACGCTGTCATGGCGACCTTTTCGACCCCCGATCGTGCCGTCGCCGCGGCCTTGCGTATGCGTGAAGCGATGCAGGATCTGAACAACGGCCGCAACGGCCAGGATTTGTTGCTCAAGATCGGTATCCACGAAGGACCGTGTCTCGCGGTCGTGCTCAACGACCGCCAGGATTATTTCGGTCAGACCGTCAACATCGCCGCTCGCGTGCAGGGCCTTGCCGATTCGCGTTCGATCCTGGCGACCCAGCCGGTCGTCGCCTATCCTCAGGCCTCGAGCCTGTTACAGACGCAGGGTCTTGAACCGGTGGCGCAGACCCGCGCCCTGCGCGGCGTCGCCGACGCGATGGCGGTATACGAGATCCCTTGAGCCTTGCTTGCACCGCAGTTCTGCATCGAATGCAAAAGATGCGGAACATACCAAGCCGTTCACCTGATAGTGGTCAGTCCTGATCCGCTGATAGAGCGCCGGGGGTATCCCACCGATGCCGTTTGCCATTAGGACCAATAGCCTCATCGCCTCTGCCCTGTTGGCGGGTTGGGTGATGTCGGCAATGGCAGCTGATCCGGGCGGCGGCGGGTGCGACACCTGCCGGGTGCTCAGCGAAAAGGTGTTGTCGCTCGATTTGGCCGAGGCGATCGCGCTCGGTGCGGTCGCCAAATGTCGCGCCGATGGGAATCATGTCAGCGTCACCGTTGTCGATCGCGACGGGCTCGCCAAATTCGCGCTGCGCGACGATGCGGCGTCGCCGCATACGATCACGACCAGCCTGCGCAAGGCGTTCACCTCGGTGACCTTTCGCCAGCCCTCGGGACAGTGGGCGCACCGGGTGTTGACCGACCCCGCAATCGCCGGGCTCAAGGATACCGCCGGCACGATCGCGCTCGGCGGCGGCCTGCCGATCAAGGCCGGCAACGAAGTCATTGGCGCCGTCGGAGTCAGCGGCTCGCCCGGCGCCGACAAGGACGAGGCCTGCGCCAGCGCCGGGATCGCCACCGTCGCCGACAAGCTGAAATAGAGCCCCGTCCTCGACATAACGGAGGTTCGATGCCCGAAAAAGGTCCGCTTGTATTCCTCGATTACGATCAGGCAGCGCTCGACGCCGCCTATGATCAGGCCGCTTATGCGCCAAACCGCGAGCAGCTGATCCGGCGGCGCGAGAGTGAGAGTGCGGCGGCGCGGGCACGGCTCGGGGTCCCCGAACGCGTCGCCTATGGCACGGCCGATATCGAAAAGCTCGACATCTATCGGACGGCGGGCGAGCGCCGTCCGATCTTTGTCTTCATCCATGGCGGCGCTTGGCGCGCCGGCACTGCGGCGGGTCACGCTGCGCCGGCAGAGATGTTCGGCGCTGCGGGCGCGCATTACGTGGTGCCCGATTTCAATTGGGTGCAGGATGCGGCCGGCAATCTGATGGTGCTCGCCGACCAGGTCCGCCGCGCGATCGCCTGGGTTTACCGCAACGCCAGTCGCTTTGGCGGTGATGCGAGCCGGCTCTATCTCGGAGGCCAGTCCTCGGGCGGCCATCTGGCGGCGGTGGCAATGACCACCGACTGGTCAGGCCAATTCGAGCTGCCGGCTGACATGATCAAAGGCGGGCTCCTCGTCAGCGGCATGTACGAACTGGCGCCGGTGCGGCTTTCCAAGCGCAGCGCCTATGTCTCTTTTGATGATAGGACGGTCGAAGAGCTGAGCCCGATCCGCCATCTCGACCGCTTGCAGGCCCCGGTTGTCGTCGCCTACGGCACGTGCGAGACTCCCGAATTCCAGCGCCAAAATCGCGAATTTGCCGCTGCGGTTGCGGCCGCCGGCAAGCCGGTGCGTCTGCTTGTCGGCGAGTATTACAACCATTTCGAATTGCCCGAGAGCCTCGCCAACCCCTATGGCCTGTTGGGTCGCGCGCTGCTTGAATTGATGGGTCTGCGGTGATGGATATGATTGATCTGCGGTCCGATACGGTCACCCGGCCATCATCCGGCATGCGCCAAGCAATGGCGGCAGCTCCGGTCGGCGATGACCAATATGGCGAGGACCCGTCGGTCAATCGCCTGCAGGACCGGATTGCCGAACTCCTCGGCAAGGAGGCGGCCCTGTTCGTACCGAGCGGGACAATGGCCAACCAGATCGGCCTCAAGGTTCTGACCCGCCCCGGCGATGAGGTCGTGCTCGGTCACGAGGCGCATATCGTCTGGCATGAATCGGGCGCCGGAGCGGCCAATTCCGGTGTCCAGTTCACACCCGTTGGCGAGGGCGGATTGTTTACCGCCGACGACCTCGCCGCCACCTATAAGCCGCCGGGCCACATTGTGTTCCCGCCGACCACACTGGTAGCGGTCGAGAACACCCATAATCGCGGCGGAGGCGTCGTGTTTCCCCAATCGGATGCGATCGCGGTCGCCGCGTTGGCCCGCGAACACGGGATGGCGAGTTATCTCGACGGTGCGCGGCTGTTCAACGCCGCCGTCACCTCCGGCCGCAGCCTCGCCGACCTCGCGGCACCCTTCGACCTTGTCTCCATCGCATTGTCTAAAGGATTGGGCTGCCCGATCGGGAGCGTGCTCACCGGTAGCCGCGAAATCATTGCGCGTGCCCATCGCGCCCGCCGCATGTTTGGCGGCGCGATGCGCCAATCCGGGATTCTCGCCGCAGCGGGGTTATGGGCGCTCGACCACAATCTCGACCGGCTGGCTGAAGATCACGCTCATGCCCGGCTTTTGGCGGAGCGTCTGGCGGGATTGCCCGGCGTCGAACTCAATCTCGCGACGGTGCAGAGCAATATCGTGATTTTCCGCCTGGCGGCGAACATGCCCGATGCAGCGATGATCGTTACGCGCGCAGCCGAGCTCGGCGTATTGGTGTCGGCCTTTGCCGCGCGCACGGTGCGCGCCGTAACTCATCTCGACGTCACCCGAGAAGAATGTCGCCGCGCCGGCGATCTCCTCGCCCAAGTGATTGCGCGTCGGGAGCTCTGAATCCTGCCCTCGTACGAAAGCGCTGTGCTAAGACGCGGTTTCCATTTCCTGCAATAGCTTGCGCAGCTCGAGCGCCAGATCGGGCCCGCGGCCGTGCAATGCCGGCGGTTCGATATCGCCCTCGACGGCTGGAGCGTGTCTGACATGCTGCAAAACCGCGGTCAGGCCCCTGACTGCATCGCGTAGTTCGCTCATGACCGCGGCATCGCCGGCACCGTAAGGCGACCCCGCTGGTTCGCGCAGCTCGGCCCCGCGGAAGGCGGCTTCAAGCGCCTCGACCGATGATCGGGTCGTTGTCGCCAACCCTTCGGCCGTCGCCGCCAACCCTTCAGTCGTCACCGACAATCGCTCGATCGCTTCGAACAGAGCCCGGTGACCCTGTTCAAGGATCTCGTCGAGCCGTTCGGGGATTTCCAGCGTGGGTGCCGGTGCGGCAGCAGCGGGCGGCCGGTTTGCCGGCAGTGCGGCGGCAAACAACTCTGCGATGCGGCGCAACAGCCCCATTTCGGTTGTTTCGGCCGGCAGTCGCGAAATTGTCTCGATCAGCGGCTCGGCCGCGACATCGACTGCAATCCGAGCCAGTATTGCCACCAACACCAACCCGGCCACGGCCAAGGCTGCCGGCACGGTCGGGATCCGGCCGGGTAGAAACGACAGCGGGCCATAGGCTTGCGCAGCACCCAGCACGACGCCGGCGACCAGCACCACGAGAGCGCTGAAAAAATGAGCGCGCGCCGCTCCGATGTAATAAAGGCGCGCCATCTCGCGCCGCGCTTCACGCGGTTCGAAAGGGCCCTGCAGCACAACGGTTCCGTCGGCCGGAATGGGGTTCGGTTGCACCGCAGCCCGCGGCGGCACCAATCTTCGGAGTCCATTCGAATCGAAGGCCGTCGTCCAGTCCGGCCACGCCGAGCCGTTATGCGGGGGATTGTGAGCGAGGTAATGACGCAGCTGCAACCCGCTGGCGATCAGATCACCCGAGGTCAGCAAGATCGCGCACAGCGCGTAGACAGTCAGTGCGGCTATCAAGAATGCCGGTAGCAGCGGGGTCAAGCTCGGCAGGATTGGCCCAGGCGGAGCCGAACCCAGCTCGGGGCGAATCGCTGCAGCGGCAGCGATGAGCGCCAAGACCGTGCTCGAAACCACGATAATCCAGGTTCGCATCACCATCCCAATTCGAAAGTCGGGGGTTACCCGCCGCCGGTGGCCCTCCCCGGCGAGTGTCGTTATTGAGCCAGGTCGCCGCCGCGTCTGCATGGTGCGAGCATTCTCGCGGCGGCCACCAATACCTGTTATCGATTATGCAGCGGCGGTGGCAACAAGTCGTAAATTTTTGTCCTTATTGGGGAATTGTCGGCTTTTGATAGCCTGCTGACCAAATGCGACGAATCGTCAAAGCCGGTTCCTTGGGTCGGTTCAGGACGAGGCGGCTGCAATTCCGAGCTTTACGTTTGGATGCGGAGAATCGCGGAACAGATTGGGTGGCAATACGGCCTCTGCGATCGCTGATATAAATGGTAACAATCTTTGTGTTGTAAAAAGGCGAGTCGCGACGCGACAGTCACGCGAACAGCCGATTCCCGGTATCGAGCTTTACATGAGCCAACCTGCTTTCGCTGCCATCATCCTCGCCGCCGGCAGCGGCACCCGGATGAAATCCGCCATCCCCAAAGTCATGCACCCGGTCGCTGACCGGCCAATGATCGCGCATCTGATGCACGCACTCGAGCCGCTGAGGCCCGCCGCAACCGTCGTTGTGATCGGCCCGGGGATGGAAACCGTCGCCCGGCTGGTCAAGCCAGCCGCGAGTGTGATCCAGGATCCGCCGCACGGTACCGGCGATGCGGTGCGCATCGGGCTCGATAGGCTTGCCAGCCGGCTGGCGCCAAAGGGCGATGTCGAAGATGTGCTGGTGCTGTTTGGCGACACGCCGCTGCTGACCACCAGGACCTTGTCGATGCTGCTCGACGAGCGCCGATGCACCGATGCCGCAATCATCGCGGCGGCGATGCGGCCCAAAGAGCCTGGAGCTTACGGGCGGCTCGTTCTCGGCCGCGACGGCAAGCTCGAGCGCATCGTCGAGGCGGCTGACGCAACCCCGGAGGAGCTGGCGATCAATCTCGTCAATGGCGGGATCATGGCGCTGGCCGCGCGGCACGCGGGGGCTCTCGTCACCGCCCTCGACCGCAATAACGCTAAATCCGAATTCTATCTGACCGATATCGTGCCGGTCGCCCGACGCCGCGATCTCGATTGCCGCGTCCTCGAATTACCGGAACACGAGCTCGCCGGCATCAATACGCGAGCCGACCTCGCCGCCGCCGAGGCATTGATGCAAAACCGGTTGCGGCGGGACGCGATGGCGGCCGGAGCGACGCTGATAGCACCCGAAACCGTCTTTCTCAGCACTGACACCCGGCTCGGGCGCGATGTCGTGATCGAGTCAAACGTTGTCTTCGGCCCCGGGGTCGCAATCGGCGACGGCGCGCGCATCCGCTCCTTCAGCCACATCGAGGGGGCGACGGTTGGGGTTGGGGCGATCGTCGGCCCCTTCGCACGGCTGCGGCCAGGCGCGGTGCTCGAAGACGAGGTGCATGTCGGCAATTTTGTGGAGGTTAAGGAGGCCCGGCTCGGCGTCGGCGCCAAGGCCAACCACCTGTCTTATATCGGCGATGCCTCGGTCGGCGCGGGCGTCAACATCGGCGCTGGCACAATCACCTGCAATTACGATGGCGTTAATAAATGGCGCACGATAATCGGCGAGCGCGCTTTTATCGGCTCGAACACGGCACTGGTGGCGCCGGTGGAAATCGGCGCCGGCGCGATCGTTGCCGCTGGCAGTGTCGTGACCCGAAATGTGCCGGCTGATGCTTTGACCGTGGCGCGCGGGCAGCAGGTCGACAAGCCGGACCGGGCGACCCTGATCCGGGCGCGGCTGGGGAGCAAGAACTGATGTGCGGCATTATCGGCATTATCGCCAAGGAAACGGTCGCTGCCGGACTGATTGAGGGTCTGCGGCGGCTCGAATATCGCGGCTACGATTCGGCCGGGATCGCAACCTTGGTCGATGGCCGCATCGAGCGGCGGCGCGCCGAGGGCAAGCTCGCCAACCTCGCCCGGCGGCTCGATCATGAGCCGGTGCAGGGGGCCATCGGCATCGGTCACACGCGTTGGGCGACGCACGGTCTGCCGACCGAGACCAACGCGCATCCGATCGCGACTGATCGCGTTGCCGTCGTTCATAACGGCATTATCGAGAACTTTCAGGCGCTGCGCAGCGAGCTGACCGCACTCGGCTATGTCTTTCAGAGCGACACCGATACCGAGGCGGTTGCGATCCTCGCGACATATTTCCTCGACCGGGGGCTGATGCCGCAGGAGGCGGTGGCGCAAACTTTGGCGCGGCTCGAAGGGGCGTTTGCGCTCGCCTTTTTGTTCGCCGGCGAACGCGATTTGTTGATCGGCGCCCGGCGCGGCAGCCCGCTCGCGATCGGCTATGGCGATGGCGAGATGTTTTTGGGCTCCGACGCGCTGGCCCTGGCTCCGCTGACCCGCCGCATCACCTATCTCGAAGAGGGCGATTGGGCGGTGGTGACCTCGTCAGAGGTGACGATCTTCGATGCCGAGAATCGGAAGGTCGAGCGCCCGATCCGCGAATCGGCGGCATCCGGCGCGCTGATCGGCAAGGGCAATTATCGACATTTCATGCAGAAGGAGATCTTCGAGCAGCCGGCTGTCATCGGCGATACGATCAACGCGATCGTCAACCCGGCAACACGGACCGTCCATCTGCCGGAGTTGCCGTTTGCGCTCGGCGACATCGAGCGGGTCACGGTCATTGCTTGCGGCACCTCGTGGCATGCGGCACTGGTCGCCAAATACTGGCTCGAACGCACGGCGCGCATCGCGGTCGAGATCGACATCGCTTCTGAGTTCCGCTATCGCGCGCCGGCGATGCCGCGCGGCGGTGCGGCGATTTTCATCTCGCAATCGGGCGAGACCGCCGACACCTTGGCGGCGCTGCGCTATGCCCGGGGACAAGCGCAGCGCATCATCGCAATCGTCAACCAGCCCGAAAGCTCGATCGCGCGCGAGGCCGACGTGATCCTGCCGACCCTCGCCGGCCCGGAGATCGGCGTCGCCTCGACAAAGGCGTTCACGACCCAGCTCGCGGTGTTGGCCGGGCTGACCATTGCGATGGCACGGGCGCGCGGCGCGATCGACTACGCGCGCGAGGCCGAGCTTGTCGGGCATTTGACCGAAATCCCGTCACGCGCGGCCGAGGTGTTGAACCATGACGAGCGTCTGCGCGAGATTGCCCAGACCATCGCCGAGGCCCGCGACGTGCTCTATTTGGGCCGCGGCAGCGCTTTTCCGCTGGCCCTCGAAGGCGCCTTAAAGCTGAAGGAAATTTCCTACATCCACGCCGAAGGTTATGCCGCCGGCGAGATGAAGCACGGGCCGATCGCATTGATCGACGAAAGCGTGCCGGTCATCGTCTTGGCGCCTCACGACGATTTGTTTGAAAAAACTCTCGGCAATGTCGAAGAGGTCATGGCGCGCGGCGGCCGCATCGTGATGATTTCCGCTAAGGCGGGGGTGGCGCGGTTGGCCGATCGGCTGGCCTATGGTATCGCTGTGCCCGATTGCGACCCGTTTGTGGCCCCGTTGCTCTATGCGATCCCGGTCCAGCTGCTCGCCTATCACACCGCGGTCATCAAGGGCACCGATGTGGATCAGCCGCGCAATCTCGCCAAAAGCGTTACCGTCGAGTAGGCCCGCTTACAGGGAACAAAGCGGCTATATAAACAAGGATCAATGGAACGTGGCTTGCCTGGCGATGTGCCGGGCGCTGCCGCATTCAGGATATGCGCGGCTGAAGTCGAGAAAGCAGGGCCGGCGGCAGCCTGACATCCGAAACGGGCTCGCGACACGAAAATTGATCCCGGAGCGGATTGTTGCGCCCTCGATCGAGGCTGCGTTCTCGACTGGAGCCTGACCCCGTATATGCCCCAAGGTCTACGAAGCCAAACTCATGCTGATCTGCCGGTACCGGTGTTCAGTCGTCAAAAGACGTCAATAATCCGTCAAATTATCTGAATGTTCCTTGTCCGATCGTATAATAAAAACATTATTCAGGAATATTCCTTGGAGATATATGTTGAGGTCGTTACACAGTGAGCCTCACCATTTACAAAAATCCCATTATTTTGCCACGGATGCGACGCAAGTACTTTGGTCACAATGCTCGGAGGTTAAATAAGAGGAAATCGTGATGATCAGGAAACCGGCAGCAAATAAGAGGTTGCACGATGGACAGCTCGCGCTATGGGCTTTGGAGCTTGTCTATCCGCACCCGCCGCAACAGCAGGGAAACGTGGCACGCGGATCCGGCACAATGGCGATCCATCCCGATGGCACCGTTTGCATCGATGGCAGCGAGGTCCAATTGACCGACGAATGGGGCAGGCCATTCTATCTGCGGCTCAAGATGCGAGTATATGAAGGGATTGACGAAGTGGTCGAACGGGATCCGCACCTAATCAGCGCCTTTGCTGGTGCTGGTTCCTACGATTCATAGTAAAACATCGAAGAGAATGTGAGCATCGCATTGGCAACGCGTAATCCCGCAATCTAAGGTGATTAGCCTTTTCTAATCTGTGTCCACGACTACTCTCGCAGGGAGGCCCAATGCAAGCCGCTCTCGCAGGGCCTCGTGAGGGCAAGGCGCCCGCTATAGCAGCATTCAAGAGCTTATTGGTCGCTATCGAGATGGCTCAGACAGGCCACACTTTGTGGCTTGTTCACCAGGAACTGCACCACGCCCGCTGAGAGGGGCGAGGCGGCGGCGGAGCATGTGCATAAAGTCTAATTAAGGGCGTTTGCCGGAGTTCCCTCTAGGGCTCCAGACCGACCAGGCTGCGGGCATAGGCGCGCGCCTCAAACGGACGCAGATCGTCGGCGGTTTCGCCAACGCCAATTGCATGGATCGGGATACCGTATTTCTCGGCCAATGACACCAGCACCCCGCCGCGTGCGGTGCCATCGAGCTTGGTCATGACAATCCCGGTAACTCCGACCATGTCGCGAAAAATTTCAGCTTGAGCGTGGGCATTCTGGCCGGTGGTCGCGTCCAGCACGAGCAGCACCGAATGCGGTGCATCAGGATCGACCTTTTTCAGCACGCGGACGATTTTTTGCAATTCGCCCATCAGGTCGGCCTTGTTCTGCAAGCGGCCGGCGGTATCGATCAACAGAATGTCGGCATCCTCATGCTGCGCCTGGACCAGCGCGTCGTAAGCAAGACCCGCGGCATCCGACCCCGCGGGCCGGGTCACCACAGCGCAGCCCGTGCGCTCACCCCAGATCTGCAGCTGCTCGACCGCAGCTGCGCGAAACGTGTCGCCGGCAGCGAGCACGACCCGCATCCCCTGATCGCGGTATTGCTTCGCAAGCTTGGCAATGGTTGTTGTTTTGCCGCTGCCGTTGACGCCAATAACCAGGATTACAAACGGCTTGCGTCGACGGTCGATGCGCAACGGGCGCATCACCGGCTCAATCAATCGAATGACCTGTTCGGCGAGAGCGGCGCGAACTTCCTCGGGCGCGACCTCCTGGTTGAAGCGGGTACGGCGCAACGACTCGGTGACTTCGCCGGCGACGCCGACACCCATGTCGCTCGAAATCAGCAACTCTTCGAGCTCCTCAAGGGCCTCGTCGTCAAGCCGGCGTCGAAGGAAAATCGTATTGATACCGTCGTTGAGCCGCACCGAACTGCGCGACAGACCGGCGCGGAGACGAGCGAACCACCCGCGCCGTTCGGTGCTCTCGGACGGCGCGGCCGGCTCGGGCTGCATCGGCGTTGGCGTGTCTGGAATCTCGGGCGCCGGCGGCGCCATTTCCTCGACCCCCGGCGCCGGTTCTGGCCGACGCAGTTCCGTCTCTTCCAAAGGCTGAGACGGAGGCTCTTCGACGGCGGGTGGCGGTTGCTCCGGAAGCGGTTCCTCCGGAATTTGGCGCCACCGCAGCCATCCCCAGCGCTCAGGCAGCGCCGGGATCGCTTCGATCTCCACCGGCGGTGGAGGGGTGTCCGGAATCTCAGGCACTGGCGGCGCGGCCTCCTCGACCGCCGGCGCCGGTTCTGGCGAACGTAGTTCCGTCTCTTCCAGTGGTGGGACTGCCGGCTCCCCAACGATGGGGGACTTTTCTTCCGGACGCGATTCCTCCGGAAGGCGGCGGCGCAACCACCCCCAAGGCGTCGGGCGCTCAGGCGGCAGCGTTGGTGTTGCCGGTCCCGATGGTACCGGCACAGCCGGTTCTGACGGTGCGAGAGCGACGGCGTCCTCAATATGCGGTTCGTGCTGAGGCCGATGGAGTCCGGTCTCGCCACTGCTGGGCGGAAGGTCCGGCTCCTCGTCCGGGGGTGCCGCCTCGAATGGAACACGATGTTGCCAGAACCAGGGCTGGCGCTCGCCACTTTCGATCGCCGACGTGTTCGCCGTCGGTTGCGACGCCACGGGCGCCCCCTCCGATCGCTCGGCTTCGGGCTCGGGTGCCGGTTGCGGTGTCGGCGCGGTTTCGTCGGCTTCCGCCTCGGGCCGCGGTAGGGTCAGCTCCGTTGCTTTGTCGGCAGCGGTTTGGGAGGCCGGCACCTCGGTGTCGTGCGTCGGCTCGGCTGGAACATTGCGTCGCCAGAATCTCATTCGACTGGTACTCCGACGAGGTTTGGCCCATTGCTGCCGACGAGGTGCATGCGGCGCACGGCTCCAACCTCGCCGGTCTGTGCGAACACGACCGCGGCATAGAACGATGCCCGTCCCCTGCCCTTCTGCTCGATCAGCACATCGGTCTCCCCGCCGATGCGCGAGGTCAGCTCGGCGGTGAGCGCCGCTTCTCCGGCCCGCCGCAACCGCGCCGCCCGCTCCTTGACGACCGCTTCGGGGATCGGCGGCATCCGCGCCGCGGGTGTTCCTGGCCGGGGGCTAAACGGAAATACGTGCACAAAGGCGAGACCGCATTCGGCGATCAGATCGAGACTGCGGCGGAACATGTCCTCGGTCTCGGTCGGGAAGCCGGCAATCAGATCGGCGCCGAGCGCCATCTCCGGTCGAATGTTTTTGGCGCGCCGTGCAACCGCAACCGCAACCGACCGCGAATGACGGCGCTTCATGCGCTTCAGGATCAAATTGTCGCCGGCTTGCAATGACAGATGCAGGTGCGGCATCAGCCGCGGCTCTTCGGCGATCAGCCGCCACAGCTCTATATCGATCTCGGCCGGATCGAGCGAGGATAGTCGCAATCGCGACAGACCGGGCACCAAAGCCAGGAGACGGCGCACCATCTGGCCGAGGCTCGGTCGGCCCGGCAGATCGGTGCCATAGGCCGTCAGATCAACGCCAGTCAGCACGATCTCCCGATAGCCTGCGGCGACGATACGGCGCGCCTGCTCGGCGACCATGCCCAGCGGTACTGAGCGGCTCGGGCCCCTGGCAAAGGGGATGATGCAAAACGTGCAGCGATGATCGCAGCCCTGTTGGACCTGCAAGAAGGCGCGCGTCTTGCCTTCGAACCCATCAACGAGATGCGCCGCCGCCCCGTCATGATCCGGCAGCGACGCGCCGGGCACGAGATAGCTCGCGGCATCGAGCTTCGCCCGGTTGTCGAGGACATCGTCGACTTCGGGCATTTCACGATAGCGCTCCGGTGCAATTTCTGCGGCACAACCCGTCACAATGATTCGGGCATCGGGATGGTCGCGACGCGCGCGTCGGATCGCCTGGCGCGCCTGCCGCTCGGCCTCGGCAGTGACGGCGCAAGTATTGATGACAACCGCGCCGCGCAGCCCGGCCGCGACCGCGGCACCGCGAATGACTTCGGACTCGAACCTGTTGAGCCGACACCCAAACGTGATCAATTCGTTCGCGTCCATGCCTGGTCTCAAGAGCCAGTCAATAGGGACTGGTCGAAGGTGCCCTCGAAGCTCAATGCCGCCGGTCCGATCATGATGACGTGACCGTCCTCGCGCCAGCAAATGTCCAAACGTCCGCCATCGAGTCCGATCGAGCCCCGACGGTCGGCAAGCCCGCGCCGAAAGGCGGCAACGAGTGCGGCGCACGCCGCCGTACCGCAGGCGCGGGTAATGCCGGCGCCGCGCTCCCAGACCCGCAATCTCAGATGGGTTTGGTCATCGACCTTGGCCACACCGATATTCGCACGTTCCGGAAACAGCGGATGACGCTCGAGGACCGGACCGACCTCGCCGAGATCGATCGCTTCGACATCCTCGACAAAAAAGGTGGCGTGCGGGTTGCCGATATTGGTGCATACCGGCTCTGACAACGGACCGAGCGCCAGATCCACGCAAAGGGTGTCTTCAGGGTGAGCAAGTGGGATTTCACTCCACTCGGTGCGGGCCAAACCCATATCGACCGCGACTTGCCCGTCGGGCATGATTTCGGCCTCGAGCAATCCGGCGGCGGTTTCGATACGCATCCGGGTCTCGCCGTTCTGACGGTGGAGCAGCCAGGCGACGCAGCGCGCGGCATTCCCGCAGGCTTCGGCGCTACTACCGTCAGCGTTGCGGATGCGCATAAAAAGCCGAGCGGTCGCTTGGCGCGGCGGTTCGAGCACGATCAATTGATCGCAACCGATGCCGGTGTGGCGGTCCACCAACCGACATACTGCCTCACCATCGAGCGCAATCGCCTGATACCGCGCGTCGAGCACGACAAAATCGTTGCCGAGACCGTGCATTTTGAAGAACGGCACTTTTGCCATGGCAGCGGTTATATGGCCGTCGTGCGCAGCCTGTCCAACGCCGGTGCTGTCATGGGGCAGCGCTCGATCCCCGGCCGGCGCGGTCTTCACGCGGCCGATATCGAGCACAGCCGAATGATTCAAAGAATTTCTGAAGTATTTTATCCAGCCTAACGTCAACAACGAATATCTGAAAGTTAGGATCGGAAGAAATATTCTGTGCATGCGGTCTATCTTAAGAGATGACTCGCGATCGTCGGCAGACCAACCGAAAGGTTTACACCCGCTAGGGCGTGCTCGACCTGACTGTTCCCAACTTCTGGGCCTTTAATCCGGCCACCGCCGAAGTCAGGAACACCCATTTATGGAGGCCCTATTTTCGCGGCCGGCCTCGCGGATAAAGCTTGCCCGCGCGATCCGGAAAGATGACACGCTCATTGACTGGCTGCCCAATACCAAGCGAGGGAGCAACCTTGACACGCGCTTGACATATGGCTGTTGAAGCGGACCGGCAACGGCACCACAACCTACTGTAAAAACCGCAATCCCGCCCACTTGCGGCGAACACACAATTCCAGTGGTGCTCACCCTCGCCGCGAGCACTTATTCGAGCATTCCCTAATTCCTAATATCATGCCACGATTTTGCCCATCCTGTTGGCCGCTGCAAATGGCTACTTTAGATAACCCGAACTATGGAGAAGGGCTGAGAGGATTCCCGAAGAACCAAGGCTTTGGCAGCATTAGCTTGAAGGCTGAGCGTCAAACCTGGGTCCGGAGAACCCCCTCAATGGCGGTCGATATCACGGCGCTGTATTGCTGTCTCGATGACTTCTGCAAAGTGTTCGCAGACTGGGAAGCGCACCGGCTCATTCCGTCGCCGGCGATACGGCAGCGCGCCGGCAAGCTGTCGCGCGCCGAGATGCTGT
>JAFAOB010000222.1 GCA_019238055.1 Alphaproteobacteria bacterium | reverse complement strand
GCTGGACCGATGTGATCATCTTCTCGATCCTGGTGCTGGTGCTGGTCTTTGTCCCGGCCGGTCTGTTTGGCCGGGCGACCCCGACGAAATCGTAATGGCGGATATCGGCAAGCCGCCCTCCGCAACAACCGCGAGCCTTCGCCGGGGCTCATGGGCAAAAGCCCTGCCCCGCCCCGGTTTTGTCGGGCTCTCGCCTGTCACCCGCAGGCATATGGCGATCCTTTTGATCGTTGCGGCGGCGGTCTTGTTCCCACTTCTGCACAAGAACGACGCCGATATCGATTCGGCGGCAAATGCACTCGCCTTCGCCGCACTAGCGCTCGGTCTCAATATCGTTGTCGGATTTGCCGGCCTCCTCGATCTCGGCTACGCCGCCTTCTTCGCGATCGGGGCCTACGCCTATGGGGTCGCAAGCTCGTTTCAGCTGCAACCCGAGTGGTCGAGCTTTTGGGAGCCGTTCCGCTGGCTCGACCTTGTCTCCCGCATGCCGGGGGCGAGCGGCAGCGATATCGTCCATTTCCAGGTATCGTTCTGGCTGATGCTGCCGGTGTCGGCAGTCATTGCCGCTTTTTTCGGGGTGCTGTTTGGCGCGCCCACATTGCGGCTCAAAGGCGACTATCTGGCAATCGTGACCTTGGGCTTTGGCGAGATCGTACCAATCGTGGCGCGCAACATCCCGAGCGTCACGAATGGTGCAATGGGCCTGAACGGGGTCGCTGCCCCGCAGCTTTTTGGTTACAGTTTCGGGGTTCGTGCGACCCCTTATTATTATGTCGGCATCGCCCTCGTCGCATTGCTGATCATAACCAGTTTGCGGCTCAAAGATTCACGGATCGGCCGCGCCTGGATGGCAATCCGCGAGGACGAAATCGCCGCCGCCGCGATGGGGGTCAACCGCGTTCGCTTCAAACTGCTGGCGTTTGCGACCGGTGCGGCTTTTGCCGGCGCAACCGGCACATTTTACGTCGCCAAACTCCAGACCGCGACGCCGGAAATGTTCATGTTCCCGGTCTCGGTCATGATCCTTGTCATGATCGTGTTCGGCGGGATCGGCAGCGTTTGGGGGGTCGTCGTTGGCGCGCTGCTGCTGCAAATGCTGCAGTCATGGTTTCTTGAAGATTTATCGCAGTGGCTGCATGTACTCGGGCGGCTAATCAACTTCGATTGGTTGCAGCATGTCGAGCTTGCGTCATCGATCGAGCTGATTTTCGGGCTCATCCTGGTGCTGATGATGCTGTACCGCCGCGAGGGATTGATCCCCGCGACGCGGCGGATGCCGGCGCTGACCCTCGACCAGCAATCGGCGCAGATCGAGCGCGGCGGGTTTGACACTCTGCGGGCATTGGGTAATGAAGACCGAAATGCCAGCGCGGAGCCGCTGCTCGAGGTTTCCGGTCTGAGCGTCAGCTTTGGCGGTTTGGTCGCCTTACATTCGGTCTCACTGAGCGTGCCTGCGCATTCGGTTGTCGCGGTCATCGGCCCAAACGGATCTGGCAAATCGACCCTGTTCAACGCCGTGACCGGACTTGTCGTGCCCGACAGCGGGTCGGTCCGGTTCGCCGGTAGAGAGATCGGCCGCCTGCCGCCGCACCGCGTGCTCGAATGCGGGATCGCGCGCACCTTCCAAAACATTCGTCTGTTTCCAAACCTGACGGTCCTCGAAAACGTGATGATTGGCATGCACGCCCGGCTCGGCGCCGGACCTGCCGGCGCACTGCTGCGCCTGCCGAGGACGCGGCGCGAGGAGGAAGCGGCGCGCGAGCGGGCGCTTGAGATTTTGGCGCTCTTTGGCAACCGGCTGTTGCCGCGCGCCGACCATGTCGCATCGAGCCTTTCCTACGCCAACCGGCGCCGAACCGAGATCGCGCGCGCCCTCGCCTCGCACCCGAAGCTGTTGTTGCTCGACGAGCCGACAGCGGGCATGAACCCCGCCGAGACCCTCGAACTCGCCGAGCAGATCAAGAGCCTGCACGACGCCGGCGTCGCGATCGTCCTGATCGAACACAAGCTCGATGTCGTGGTTAGTCTCGCCGATATGGTCGTCGTGCTCGATCACGGCGAAAAGATCGCCGAAGGGCCGCCTGCGGTCGTGCGCCGTGACGAGGACGTCATCCGCGCCTATCTCGGACGCAGTGCGGCTCTCGCCTGATGGCGGCACTTCTCGAATTCAGGGCGGTCGACACCCATTACGGCGATCTGCATGTGTTGAAATCGGTCGATTACCGGATTGAGCCCGGTGAGATCGTCTGCCTGTTGGGCGGCAACGCCTCGGGCAAGTCGACGACGATGAAGGCGATCATGGGGATCGTCCGGCCGAGCCGCGGCGAAATTATCTACGATGGCCGGTCTCTGAACGGGGTCAGCACTGCCGAGCGCGTGCGTCGCGGCATCGCCCCGGTGCTCGAAGCGCGGCGGCTCTTTCCGCGCATGACGGTATACGAAAACCTCGAAATGGGCGCCTATACCCGGCCGCGCGGACCGGAATTCGCCAGGGACCTCGATCGGGTCTTTACGTTGTTCCCGCGGGTTGAGGAACGGCTGCGCCAGCTTGCCGGCACGTTGTCGGGCGGCGAGCAGCAGATGGTGGCGATCGGCCGGGCGCTGATGGCCCACCCTAGGCTCCTCTGCATGGACGAGCCGTCGATGGGACTGTCGCCCGCCTATGTCGAGCAGGTTTTTGACATCATTCGCGAGATCAACCGCCAGGGCACGACGATCTTTATGGTCGAGCAGAATGCCAATATGGCACTGTCGATCGCTGATCGTGCTTATGTGCTGCAGACCGGCCAGGTTGTGCTCAGCGGGCCCTCGGCTGAATTGCGAGAAAATGAGCAGATCCGCCACGCCTATCTCGGTGAAATGACCGTCGCTTAGCTGCACCTCACCTTCGGTTCCATCGGCAGCACAAGCCCCCAACTCGGCAGCGCGCCGAGCTCGCTACGGTTTAGAACCGCGCAGGGTGGCGATCCTGCGACTCGGTTCCATTTCTGGGACGATCCGAACACCTGCTAATCCTTTTATTTGGCGAATTGCGATGGAGACGGACTGATGTCGTTTTCTATATGTCGCCCGGTGTTGGGATCGCAATTGGAACAGAAGGGCGTTCGTGGAGAAGACAATATGGCTCCGAGGCGCTTTCGTGATCGAAGGGAGGCGGGTCGGTTGCTCGCCGAGAAGCTGTCCGGCTACGCCGGCAAGCCCGATGTGGTCGTGCTCGGCCTGCCGCGCGGCGGCGTCCCGGTCGCCTACGAGGTCGCGCGGACATTGGATGCAATGCTGGATGTCTTTCTCGTTCGCAAACTCGGTGTGCCTGGCCACGAGGAGTTGGCAATGGGTGCGGTCGCGAGCGGCGGCTTGCGGATCCTTAACGAGGAGGTCGTCGAACAGCTTGGCATTCCTGCGGATCAGATCGATGCAGTGGCAGCGAAAGAGCTGGAGGAGCTCGCCCGGCGCGAGCGGCTCTACCGCGGCGGCCGACCGCTGCCTGATCTCCGCG
>JAFAOB010000221.1 GCA_019238055.1 Alphaproteobacteria bacterium | reverse complement strand
CGTCCTACCCGCCCAACCACAGCCCAAAATCAGCGCCGCTCAGATCGTACCGTCATCCCCGGTGTAGTGAAGACCTTCGAGGGTCTGATCGAAAGATATCAGCCATTTACCTCGCTCGACCCGGCCCAATCGGCCAAGACGGGCTAGCTGTGTCATGGGCGTCTCCGGCCAGCAGCGGTCAGTTCGCCGCGCTCAGCCTTACACAATTCAACCCGATAGCGTACATTCATAGCGGCCTCCGGTGGTTCGAGGCCGCCATGAACCGGATCGGCAGTGTGTGTCATCCTTCCGCGGGACCAAGCTTCACGGACAGGCAGGGCCAATACCTGGCTTTCATCTATGCCTACACGCGCGTCAATGGCCGGCCTCCGGCCGAGGCCGATCTGCAACGCTATTTCCACGTCAGCCCGCCCAGCGTGCATCAGATGGTGCTCACCCTGGACCGCGCTGGTCTCATCCGGCGGCAGCCTGGGGCGGCGCGCAGCATCGAAGTGCTGGTTGCCCCTGAATGTCTGCCTGTCCTACGCTGATCCAAACCGTCAAAACTTCTGTGAAGTGCCATAATTTTACCGGGAAATATTAAGGGCTGCACCGCAATATGCGCGAGTGAACGTTTCGATTGAGCAGACGGCGCGCGGTTCCAGCGTAATTAGGCGCGGAGAGCCATTAGGCTCATTGGTGCAAGTGCCTTGTTATGATTCGTAAAAAATCTGCAACCAGCCACCTGGAGAGTTTTTCCCAGTGCCTCGGGCACGCTCTGCTGGCGGAATTACCTGCTTGGCAACTGCTTGTCCTCGCCGGCGCCGTCGGCGCCTTGTGGGCCGTGAGCCTCTTCGATTGGAGTTTCATCTCGAGGCAACATGCGTTCTGGCAATTCCCGATGGGAAGCGACATGCAGCTGGTGCTTGCGGCCTATTACTACTACGTGCAGGCTCCGTGGCAACTGCCGCTGTTTTACGTCTCGGGGCTGGGCACTCCGGCCGGTACGAATATCATCTTCACGGACGCCGTGCCGATCGTCGGACTTGTTGGCAAGCTGATCTATAGCTTCATCGGCGTCACGCCAAATCTCTACGGCATCTATCTCTTCCTGTGCTTTGCCCTTCCCGGCGTTATGATGGCGCTGGTGCTGATCGCGACAGAGACTCGCTGTGCCCTTGCGGCAATCATCGGCGCGATCTTTGCCAATGCGATGCCGGCTTTGCTATGGCGGTGGGGCGACATCGCCCTCGCGTCCCATTTTCTGCTGATTGGCGCGCTGCGCTATACCTGTTCTCGTTGCAGAAGCGGGTCTGGCGTGGCCTCGCAGCGCTCTGGACGGCTTGGCTTGTTCTTGTCTATCTGACCAACATTTACCTCTTTGCGATGGTCGGTGCAGTCTGGCTCTGCGCCACAATACAGCGACGCCTAAACGGTTTAACGACGACGCGCGAGGCAATTCGGATCGCGACTCTGACAGTCACCATGGTGACAATCGTCGTCGTTCTCGGCGGTCAGTTCGGGAAAGGAGGCGGTCTGCCCTTTGCCGAGTACGGAAAATACTCGATGAATCTGCTCCCGCCTGTCTTGCCGCAATTGAGCGGCTTGCTGCCCGGAGTGGGTGGTGTCATCGATGCAACCGGCGGCCAATACGAGGGCTTCAATTATCTCGGCTTGGGGCTGTTGCTTGCCTCGAGCTTTGCTTTACCCGCCGAAATCGGCTGGGTCAGGCGAAATCTACGGCGGCACGCCTCGCTATTGGTTTTATGCACGGCACTGTGCTTTTTTGCCATTTCCCATCGCGTCTTTGTCGGCCATTGGCTCCTGCTCGAGTTGCCGCTGCCCAATGCTCTCAATCCGGTGCTCGGGATTTTTCGGTCGAGTGGCCGCTTCTTCTGGCTCATCGGCTACGCGCAAATAGCTATGGTGGTCGTGCTGGCCTTCCGCCGCCCTCGGGCTGTCATCGTTCTGTACCTTTTAGGCGCGGCAATCCTCCAGCTATTCGACATACAACCGCTGAGACATCACATCATTGCCAGCATCGCCACCGGGCCAGACAAGGAGGAGTTTGGCCATAACCAGATTGCACATCTGGTCACTGGCGCGCGCTCGATCGAGGTCGCACCCAGCTTTCAATGCAGCGCGAACATGCAACAGATTTCGGCGAATATGGAGTTGATGCTGGCTGCCGCCCGGGCCAATGTTCCAACCAATACCGTCTATCTGGCGCGGGAAAGCTACAATCTCACATTGTATGATGTCTTACGCGCGCCGAGCCGATTTTTCGACATGCTGCGGGTGCGGGCTGATACGTATTGCAACGACGAGATCGAGCGCGCACGGCACGGCGGAGATCCGGGCACGGTGATCGTACTGCTTTCAGATCGGCCGAAGCGGCAAGAGATGGCATTGGACATCACCTGCTTGCCGCTTTCATGGGCACGGCATTGTGAGAGGCTTAAGGAGTAAAAAAACGCTGGTAATAGCGACCTCTTCCGAAATCTGGTCAACGCACGGCAAAGCGTCTGGTGAGACTCCCCCGCATTGGTGGACACCTTTGCTAAGCTCCGACGGGAGAAGGAAGGTGTCGAATGGCCAGGGACGGCGTCAATTCACCGATGAGTTCAAGCGAGATGTGGTCGACCGCGGTGAAGCCGTCGAAGCGCTTGGCCAGATCGCGGGCTTCGATGATCGCGGCCGTCTTCAGGCGGGCGGTTTACCTAGCGGTCGGAATCGACGGGCGGAACCCGCGGGGCGCGTGCCTGCACGCGTGCCGGATTGCCGAACGCCGTCGCTTCCGCAGGCACATCACGGGTGACCACGCTGCCCGCACCGATCAGCGCATCGTCACCAATAGAGACGCCGGGCAGAATGATGGCACCCGCCCCGATCCAGACGTTGCGCCCGATACGGACCGGACGCCCGAATTCGAGACCCGAGGCTCTTAGGGCTGGGTCGCGCGGATGGTCGGCCGCGAGGATCTGCACTCCCGGCCCAATCTGAGTGCGGTCGCCGATCGTGACCTCGACAACGTCGAGGATCACACAGTTGAAGTTTAGGAACGCGCCCGCGCCGAGGCGGATATTGAAGCCGTAATCGCAATGGAACGGCGGCCGGATGACTGCACCGTCCCCAACCGACGCGAGGCGTTCCACGAGCAGCGCGTGCCGGTCGGAGGGGGCCATATCGAGTGCGCCGTTGTAGCGCACGAGCCACCGATGTGTTGCCGCCAGCTCCGCCTGTATTTCGGGGGTACTCGCGTCATATAGCTCCCCGGCAAGCATCTTGTCCTTTTCCGTGCGCATCGTACGTCCTTGTTTGCGGTCCGTGCTGGCGGCACAGCGGACTGTTCCGGCGGGCCTCACTCATTCACTGCCGGCTGCGGCGCCGGTCTTCGAATTCCAAAGTCACGAGCGGGCCACGGTGATCGAGAGATAGAATGGCCCGACAACCGATTCCAAATTGGCCAAGCTGCGCGCGAACGGATTGAGCGGCACGATGTCGTCGTAGCTGGTCGCGGTCAGGGTTGTGAGGCTGCAATAGAACATCGTGGCGAATTCGTGCGGGCCGCGCACCTCGGTCGGGCGGTTAGAAGGCGCCGGGGATCACTGAGAACGCGTCGGAGATGACATTGTACGGGTACTCGGGCTGCTTGTAATGTTCCCTCGGCTGGAATTGCCCGGCCTTACGCGGTTCAAGCAATCGGTTTCCGATCGGGCACAGGGCGTGGATGGCCGAGGCAGGCGATGACACGGTTCAGAAGAATGCGTGCGGATCATACGGCGTTGTCGGAGCGAACTCCCCGGCAACGGCGCGCTCGTGCACTTCCCAGGGCGAGGTACCCCGTCTTGCGCGCCGCGATCATCTTGTCGGGGTCGACAAACACCAGGTTTGCCGGCTCTGCCGGCGCAGCCTTTGTGTGTTCGGTCGCGGTCCATTCGTTGCAGTAGTTGTTGACGTTCAGCTCGACGTTGTTCCCGTCGGCAAGGTGCTGGAGTCGGTACGCGGCACGCTAGCCCACGGCCCGAGGATCGGCCGGTTGGGCACCGTCCGCGACCCGACATCCCATGGTAGTTTTCGACCGCCATGCGGGCATAGGGATCACATCAGCCCGAAAGATGGGTCACCGCCGCATTGGCGTATTTATCCCAACAACCTTCAGCATAAATTCCAGGTTGCTTACAGAAATCATCAAAGACGCCGTGCGGCCATTGCTCGACCAGATAGTCTTCGTAGCCGGGCGCGGCGCTCAGTGGCAAATGGCCCTTGCGCCACGGCATTCGGGCGAACCATGCCTTGATGTCCTGTGCGGCGAGAGCCGCCTTGATCCGCGAGTCCTTGGCGTCCGCAAGCGCGTTGTTGTAGGCCAGGTCGCCTGCTTCAGATCAAAGGCCCCGCCGTGGCGGATGCCGCTGCGAAAAGCGTTCGAGAAGCCGCCGCAATCGAGAAACTGTGCGGCCAATCCGGCAGATCGAAGCAGCCGAGTGCCGCCTGGGTGTGCTCCGCGTAGGACAGGCCAAAGGTTCCAATGCGGCTATTGCACCAGGGCTGGCGCACGAGCCAGGCGAGCGGTCGTAGCCGTCCTCGGCCTCGCTCAGATATTTCGTAAAACGGCCGCCCGATTTATAGCGCCCGCGACAATCCTGGTAGACGACGGCATAACCATGCTGCACAAAGTGGGCTGCGGCCTCAGCGCGCGAGCGCGGGATAGCAACCGCCGCGGTCCGCTCCGAGCGGCTTGGCGCTGATTTATTGTACGGGTACGTTCGAGCAGCACCGAAAAGGGTGCCTCGCGCGGCGGATGAAAGACATCGGTCGTGAGACCGACCCCGTCGCGTGCGATCACCATCAAGTCACACGCGATAATCATGCCCTCCCTGGTTTCGACTGTCATCGCGTGAGTCCTCATAGCGCCTACTCTGCGCTCGGCTTGCGCTTGCTTCCCGCAGGCATTTTCGCTATCACCTCGACCTCGTTCCGCCGAGGTCAGGGCGCGTAGCTCAGCGGGAGAGCACTACGTTGACATCGTAGGGGTCACTGGTTCAATCCCAGTCGCGCCCACCACTCTTTTCAAGGTGTTAGAAGGCTAGAGTCGGCACCTTGTCATGAGTTAAACCGCGTCTAGTTTGAGAAGCGTAGTTTTCCTCCTCGGGATCGAGGTGATCCTTGACCACGAGGCGGTCGGCGACCGCGTAAGCATCCTGGTTGGTGGTCGCCTGGAATTTGCTGACCCGGCGGCGCAGATCGTCCGCGGTCGGATGACAATAATAGCAGGTCACGTCCTCACGGAGCCATCGCCACAGCGCCTCAACCGGCATGAAATCGGGGCTGTATCCCGGCACGGGCACGATTTTGATGCCGAGCGCGGCGGCCGCGTCGCGCACGCCGGCGGCGCGGTG
>JAFAOB010000218.1 GCA_019238055.1 Alphaproteobacteria bacterium | reverse complement strand
CTGTGGCGTAAACTGGGCTGTCATAGAGAAACCCCAGCTTCTCCTGTTCGTAGACGATGATGTCGGCGGCGAAGCCCTCGCGCAGGATGCCGCGATCGGTGAACCCGGCGATCCACGCCGGCAGGCCACTGATCTTATAGTGGGCCTTCTCCAGGCTCATGACCTGGCGATCCCGTGTCCAAGTCGCGAGGAGATTAACCGGCCAAGTGCCCAGCGTCAGGTAGCGGACATGCGCGCCGCCATCCGAGACGCAAGGGTGGATATAGGGGTGATTGAGGATTTCCGCGACCGCCTGCGGGTCCGTGCCGTTGGTCGGATCGGTCGAGAATTCGGTCCGCAGGTCTTCGTCGATCGCGAGATCGAGCATCGCGTCCATCGGGTGCTTGCCGGTCGCCTCGGCCAATTCAGCGATGGTCATCCCCTCATATTGGTAATTCCGCGGGTGCCGCACTTCGACGACTCGCATCTTTGCCCAGTTCGACACGACATCGGCTTGGCCGCCCGTGCCGGTCCACGCGCCAACGTCCCGGCGCATGCGATCGCGCACCCCGGGCTGTTTCAGTTTGGCGATGCGTTCTTCGGGCGTGCCGACAAACGGATCGATCCAGTTTGGAATCGCATCGAAGCCGTTATACTCGGCGAGCTCGAAAACCGGCGAGGGCGGGTTCGACGCGGTTTGCGCGTACATCCAAGCGCCTTCTCTGTGGGCGCGCTCGAGAAAGGCGAGCTGCTCCTTGTAGCGGCCCGGCGCCGCCTCGCTTTGGCTGACCGCGCCCCATTGCAACGGCCGTCCGCTCGCCAGGCACATCTCGATCAGGAAGTCCTCGCGGCCTTTGCCCGGGGCATCGCCCTCGACCGGATCCATCTGAATGCCCGAGCCGGTCGGCGTTGCGCCGCCAAGCAGATCGGGTTCGCCCGGCGGCAAAGGCCGCTCGGCCGCGCCGCGTGTCCAGCCGATGCTGCCGACGCCGAAATCGGCCAGCACCTGCGCCAGCGCGAGGTATTCCTCGTTGGAGGCCACCTGGCTCGGAATGAAGCGACCGTCATCGGGGCGGTTGATCAGCGTCTTCATCGACGACCAGCCAAAGGCGCCGGCCTTCATCGCCTCATGGACGAGCGCCTGCATCTGGCGGGTTTCTGCCTCGGTCGCATAGACCCGCTCCCGCGACTCTTCGATGCCCATCACATAGAGCCGCAGCGGGTTGAAGGGTACCAGCGCACCGACATTGACGCCCAACGGGCGCTTGGCCAAGCTGTCCATCCATTGAGGGAAGCTTTCCCAGTCCCAGGGCAGACCTTTTTCCATTGTACTTAGGGGAATAGCCTCGATGCGCGTCAGAAGACGCATCGCGGCCTCTCGATCCTTCGGCTTGCACGGCGCAAAGCCAAAGCCGCACTGGCCGATCGCGACCGAGGTCACCCCGTGCCAGCCCGACATCGTTGCATACGGATCCCAGTTCAACTGCAAATCGTAATGGTTGTGCAGGTCGATCGCCCCCGGAGCGACGATACATCCGGTGGCGTCC
This sequence comes from Alphaproteobacteria bacterium, assembly GCA_019238055.1. Classification (GTDB taxonomy): domain Bacteria; phylum Pseudomonadota; class Alphaproteobacteria; order ATCC43930; family CGMCC-115725; genus AP-15. The sequence goes on along the minus strand of JAFAOB010000218.1, from coordinate 47,962 downwards.
ACCTCCTTTGTCGCGGTCGCCTTGATGCGTCCGCTAATCATGGCGATCTTTCCGTCCTTGACCGCCACATCGCCCCGATAGGCCGGTATCCCTCCCGTTCCATCCACAATCGTGCCGTTCCGAATGATCAAGTCGTACTCGGCCATCTTGTGTCCTCCTCACTCGACGGTTACGGGTCGGCGATGCGCAGCACGAAATGCTTGCTTACTTATAATAGCGTAGCGCTATTGTCGGAAAATGTCATCGACATTCCTGATTTGCGCATCACGAGCGGTCGTACCCGATACTCCTCCATCCATCGCGGTCTGGCACCGGCGCGGGTCCTGCGCCTCCAGCGTGACGGCAAAAAGCTGAAGCAGATATCGCGAACTTGGGGCCCGTTGCAGGATGCGCCGCCAGTCCAATCCAGGGAAGGAAACCCGAAATGCCTGAGACACCAACCTTCGGTCGCTATGCCGAAATACCCTATGACCAGATGACGCCAGAGCAACAGGAGGGATATCGCTCGTTGATCGAGACCCGCGGCGCGCTCGGCGGGCCGAACAAGATCTGGGTGCACAACCCCAAGCTGGCGAAGGTGATGGGGCCGTTGGGCGCTTATTTCCGCACCGGTTATTCGCTCTCTGAGCGCGAGCGTGAGATAGCCGTATGTATCATCAATAGCAAATGGCGTTCGACCTTTCCGACCAACGCGCATGAGCGCGCCGGCAAAGCTGCCGGGTTGCCGGCCGATAAGGTCGAGGCGCTGTTGTCCGGTCTGCCGACCTCGTTCTCCGATACGCGCGAGCAGGTCGTCTACGAGATGGCGACATGCCTCGCCAATTCGCGGTGGGTCGCGAAGGGGCTATACGATCGCGCGGTCGAAGCGCTCGGCGATATCGGCATCACCGACGTCATCTGCTTGATGGGCTTCTACACCAGCGTCTCGATGACCCTCGCATTTTATGACGTGCCAGCGGGCGCAACCGGGATGGCGCGCTGAGTAACCCGACTCGGTTGTATAAGGTGCGCGACCTAAACTTACCCTCCCGTGCTCTGCTCTCTTGCCGCCCGCCAGGATGCCGGGTTGGAGCCGCTCTACTATGAGATTTCCCCGCGCCCGGCTGCAAAAGCCAAAGTCAGGATAAGCAGCAGTAAGCGGCTGGGTTATCTTGTGGCTGGGTTGTGAAACCGGCTGGCGGCGTAGCGCGACGGCTCGGTGAAGGGCTCCTCGCCGGTCATGATCTCGGCGAGCAGCCGTCCGGTAACGGGTCCGAGTGTGAAGCCGTGATGGGCATGACCAAAGGCGAACCACAACCCTTGATGCCGCTCACCTCTGCCGATCACCGGAACCATATCGGGAAGGCACGGACGCCGCCCCATCCAAGGTTCGGGCTCCAGGCGTTCGGCGAGTGGAAACAACTCGCGGGCCAGCGGCTCATCGCGCGCAAGCTGGACTGGGCTCGGTGGAGCGTCACGATCCGCAAACTCGACCCCGGTTGTCAGGCGTATTCCTTTGCTCATCGGTGCCAGCGAGAAGCCGCCATCGGCATCACGCACCGGATGCGTCAGCATCGCATTGCCCCGCACACCGTAATGCATGTGGTAGCCGCGCTTCACCGCCAATGGGATGTCATACCCAAGCGGCCGGAAGATCTCGTCGGACCAGGGACCGAGCGCTACCACCATGTCACGAGCCTCGATCACGCCAGTATCACTAGCGATACTCCAACCTGAGGGCTTCGCCGCGAGCCGACGTGCATCGCCCTGTCGAAAGCGTCCGCCGTTGCGGATAAAGAGGTCGGCATAAGCCTTTGTCAGCAGACCGGGGTCGGATGAAGTCGGCGAGCCGCGGATGTGGATCGCACCGACGATTGCGTCCGACAAATGCGGTTCGAGCTCGCGCAATTGCGCGCCCGTGAGCACCGCATAGTCGACGCCGTATTTGTCGAGCCGACGGGCATGCGCAATCGCTGCCTGCAGGCTCTCCTCTGTGCGCAAACAATTGAGCCAGCCTTTATGGTGCACAAGGCTTTGCGCCGCATCGCCAGTCTCGGTGATCAGCGCGTCATGCTCATCAACGCATCTTGCCATCAATGGCGCAAGCGCCCGCATTGAACGCTCGACACGTTCGGGGGCTGCGTTCCGCCAATATTTGAAGAGCCACGGAGCGATACGCGGCAGGGCCGACAAATGGTAGACCGCGTCGCGCCGGTTATTCATCGCGTAACCCAGGATCGCGCCGAGTTCGCGGGGAAAGGTGTAGGGGATGACGGCTTCGCGCTGGATCAAGCCGGCATTGCCGTAGCTGGTTTCTTCTCCTGCCGCCCTCCGGTCGATCAGAACCACGTCGCGCCCGCGCTTTTGCAGGTGCAGCGCTACACTCACGCCGACCATTCCCGCTCCGAGGACGATAACGTCAGCGCGCGAGCCCATTTCGCTGGACCCCACTCGCGAAATCCCGGGTCAATCCGGGCGAATTCAGCACCCGGACGAGCCTAGCCGCCACTGATTTCTTGTGGTCTTCCCGTTCTGCGGTGATCATCTTGGATCGGACTCGACTGAAGGCCGGGAAGGGCGGATCACAAATCAGCCGCAGGTAGATTTTGCAGAGACCGGATCCTGTTGCTTGGGCCTAATCACTGCATGACGATCTCGATCCGACCCGCCATCGCTTTGTCCCGGTCTTATCTTGGGCGGCCGCTCGCGCGCATCAAGGATCCCGGCCTCCTGTGCGGCTGCGGCCGCTTCGGCGACGACTTGCCGCTCAAAGCGGGGGCCTTCCATGGGGGATCCTGCGCTCGCCGCATCTGCTTGCCAAGTTGCTTTCCAGCAACATTGTAGCGGCATCGGTTCTCTCAAGGGTCATGGCCATTATCCCGAAGATGCCGGCGCTGGACGCAGCCTCTCACGGCCGCAGTCAAGCGTCGATCGAGCATTATTGCCTCGCGGTCGATCGCGTGCGCTATGTCGGCGAGCCGGCCGCAGCGGTTTTGGCGTGCGGCGGCTATAGCTTCACCGCGTTGGATGCGCGCGAACGCCTCCAGGTTTCGTACCGGCCGCTGCCGCTGGTAATCGATCCCGCCGTGCCGCTGCTGCATTTGGCGCTCAGCGGCAACATTGCCCAACCGGGTGGCAACTCTGAGCGCCGCAGTCGGTGACGGCAGTGTCGTAACAGCACTCGACTGCGACCAGCTCGACGATTGCGCGCCTATTTGCGCGCGAACGAGTTAAGCTGTCGATGCTTGAGAGTTACCCTGGGATACCTGTGATGGCGCTATCCCTGATGGAGTCCCTGTTCTTGTTCCACATTACTGGGCTCGCGCCAATTTCTTAATCCCGATCCCTGTCTCGATTGAAATCTCGATGATGATCGAAATCTCGATGAGAATGATGTTCCCGATGCTCATATCGCCTCGGATCCGAGGCATGGGCTGTTGCAGACTGGGCAACGATCGACTCAACAACTGGCAGAGTGAGGCCGATAACTGCTGCCCTTTGTAGTAGATTGCGGCGCGATCGATCCACATGTCCCGACGGGATCGCGGCGGTTAAAAGACCCACCTTAGACAGATCCTGTAGTGTCAACCAGACCAACTCTGTTCTATCCTTAATATCCATATCATCGGACAACAAAGCTGCGATCTGATCGACGGTTCGCGAGCCATCGCTGGCCTGCAAGATTGGCGCGGCCGTCTTATTGAGACGATGGGCGCGTTTTTCACGGCCATCGTACACAACCAACTCGTCTTGGACTTCCCTTATCGTCAATTCGTCTCGCCGCACTTCTGGTTTGTATGGCATCTCTGCCTTTCCGTCGTTAGGGGTTAGTGGGGAGGGGGTCGAGATTAAAATCGGAATAGCATTCCGAAGGTTCCGCGAAAGCCCTACTTTGAGTTGTTTGGGCACAAAGTGCTAATAGGAACGGCGCGACTTGCTCTGATGAAGGCCGTGCGCCGGTAATCGCAACGCAACCGGCTGCCACTCTGGCGAAAATATCGATCGCGTCCTCTGGGCGTCGCAAGGCGTCAACTGTATTGTCGAAGAGTCGAAGTACGGTCTGCCCCGGCTCGAGGAGCTTTGGGCTCCAACGCGCCCGCGGGTCGTACTGAGTAGCGACAACCAAAGCCACCGGAAGGGCACCGGTCCCAACATGACTGCCGAGACTCTCGGCGGTGATTTTCTGCCATCTTCCCAGCTCACCCGTGCGAAGATGCATCGGCCTCGGAAACGGGTGTATCTGACCTTGCCTATCGAATACCGCGTATTCGTCCGAGTAATAGGTCGCCCCAGTCCTTACTAATTCCATGACCAGCGAGGTCTTCCCGGTCATACTGCGCCCAGGAATGACGATGGCACCACCGCGCCAGCCTACAACACCGGCATGGACAAAGAGCGAGGGTGATGCTTCGAGTGCGACCACCGCATCCAGTTCGCTCGCCAGTTGTTCCAAAGCGACATGGAGATCCGATGTACTTAACACCAAACATTCACTGTCATAAAGACAGTACGCGCCATCTCGGCCCGAGCTGCTGGCCGGGTCACCCTTCAAGAGTGTAAACTTGTTCTCGACGGCTGAGAGGCTGATCAGGTCAGATTTGACTGGCAGATACTTCGGCAGAAGATCAAAGATGCTGGCTTCATTGGTACTGACGCCGACGCGGGCGCCGTAACATTCAAATGCTAGGACAAAGGCCGCCATTGTTGGGCTCTGCAGTCCAATCACGTCCGGCATCTCTCTCCGACCCGTATTAACTTTGTTGTAAAGTTCTCCGGCGTTCAAGAAAAATGCCCCCGTACATCTCAGCGAAGATGATATTGACGGGATTTTTCAACTTTTCAAGACGTATTTTTTGACCGGAGCCCTATATCGGTATTAAGTTTAACTTCTGCCGACGACCGCGCTTCAGGTTTGCGTCTGATCGGTTTTGCAAATCGGCCCGCTTCGCAGAGCCGTGCCCGTTCTTTGATCCACCAGAATGCCTGAAAGAACTTTGTGACCCTTGCGAACCCGTATTTACTAATAAGCATCACTGGCCTGACCATATAAAGGGCAATAACACACAATTTCTGCCAGAGGTTATCCTGTAAATTAAGGATTGTCCTTACTTCATGTGGAAATTTTGGCGTTGGTTGTCGCTTTGATGATTTCTCATCAAGCATCAGACGCATCGTTAGGTCGACAAGTTTGTGCAAACGAGGAGAATACAGCTGAATCTGTTCTTGGATTACAGCAGGCAGGCTTACCGAATGTATGCGATCTGTAAGGAGGAGCCCAAAAAGCGTTATCCGACTGAGACCAATGGACTTCGCGCGGTCGATCAGCGCAGACACGTTAATGTGCTCGATATTGTCGATGAGTTCAGCAATATCGGTTAATTTCACGAGCCGAAAATTCCATGGTTGTGCGATATCTTTAACGAGATCGACGCACAGCACGATCAGTAAATCCTCTAAGCCAAATGTAACGGTCACACCTCCATTGGGTATTGTGAGCCGAACTGCTCGTTCCCATGCGCGATCGAAATTGAATCTGAATTGATACCATCTCGGAGCCAGGGCTCTATGAAGATCGACGTCGGTCCGCTTGATAGGATGCCATAAGTGGCACTTATAGCCACAATCCTCGGCTGCTAAATAGCCCTGGTCTAAAAGGACCTTTGAAGCATTCCGGTAATCACTCGCGTGCACTAAAAGATCCAAGTCGCTTGAGACACGCAAGTTGCAGTGCGGGTAAACAATTGTCGCCAATGTCGGCCCTTTATAGGAGATCGCCCTTATGCCATGCACAGCAAGGAGTGAAGTAACCTCGCGAAGTTGAACCAGCAGTGATTGGCTTCGTGAAGCATAACGTCGTCTGACACTGGTTAGCAAAGTCTGCGGCAACGGCGCGCAAACAGTCCGATAAAGATTATGTAATAGAAATAATAAAACTCCTTGCTCTTCCGCGAAATGGAACACGTAATCCCAGTCGGTGATTTGCTTCGCCAACCCGGCTAGGCTGGCCTGGATCTCGGAGTCTGGAGCAGTTCGGGCGCAATAAAGGACCAGCAAGAATTCTGGGGAGGGGTCGATCCCGTATTTACGTAACGAGACTGGTTGGCGTCCCATCCCTCAATCCATTCATCCGCTGCCGAGGCGATCTAGTTTCGCGCGCTCCACGGCTCGGTTGCAAGATGCAAAAAATCAACGAATTATTCACCAGGACTTCTCCTTCAGGACTCTTTTAACGTAAATTGCTCGGCTGAAGAGAGCTTTTTGAAGGGCTCGTCTCGGTCTGTCTTGGCGCCCACCGCGCTGCGATTGACGGCAGTTCGCTTGTACGGCGGCGGCACCCGATCGATAATCGGTAATCCGCACTGCAGGTTCAGGATGAGGACGCAGATGATGCCGGCCGAATTCGATATTACCGGGAAAGTCGTTTTCATCACCGGAGCGGGGCGCGGCATCGGCAAAGGGATTGCCCAGGTGCTCGCCGAAGCCGGCGCCGATATCGCTCTCAACGCCTTGACGTCACGATATGTCGAAGCTGCGGCGACCGAAATCGCGATCGCTTCTCGTCGGCGCGTCGTCCCGATCATCGCCGACGTGACAAGATCCGACGATGTCCGGCACGCGGTGGACCGGGTCCTGGCGGAGTTTGGACGAATTGACGTGCTGGTCAACGCGCTCGGCGATTCGATCCGCAAACCCTTGGTGACCTTGCCTGAGCGAGCGGAGACCGCGGTCGGCATCTCCGATGATGAGATGCGCTTCATTATCGACATCAATCTGACCGAGGCGCTGTTATGCACGCGCGCGGTCGGACCGCACATGTTGGCACGGCGTTCAGGCAAGATCATCAATATCGCCTCGTGGACCGCGCATCAGGGCGGCCGCGACATGGTGCTGTATACAACCGCCAAGACCGCCCTCGCCGGCTTTACGCGAGCCCAGGCGCTTGAATGGGCGCCTTATGGGATCAACGTCAACGCCATTGCCCCGGGCATTTTCCCCGATGTCGTGACCTCCGGCGAAGAACGCGTCCGCCAGACAATGGCCCGCGCAGAACAGATCGTGCCATTGAAGCGACCCGGAAAATTGCGCGAGGTCGGCTTTTTGGCGCTCTATCTCGCCGCACCCGCCTCCGATTACATGACCGGACAAACGATCCTGCTCGATGGCGGCATGTCACTGTAGTCTTGTCGTATCGGGCTAAAATCGGAGGTCTGCAGATGCCTGAGCAAGCTGTCGACGCGAATGCGGCGATGCGCCGATATTGGAATACGGTCGCGGGCCCGCGCTGGGCTGCGGCGCCGGGATCGCGAGAGCGCCGCAACCGCGAAAGCCTTGCCCTATTGCTGGCACGGCTAGAGCTTGAGGGCGGCGAGAATGTGCTCGAAATCGGCTGCGGCACCGGGGCGCTGACCTTGCCGCTCGCCGAGGCGATCGGCGCGCATGGTCGCCTCGTCGCCGTCGACATCTCCGAGCCGATGCTCGCAGTGGCGCGGCAACGGGCCAATGAGCGCGGATTGCGCAATGTCACATTGCATCTTGGCGATGCACAGGTGTTTGCATTCGAGCCAGCCGCCTTCGACGTTGCGACCTCGCGTATGGGGGTCATGTTTTTCGCCGATCCGACGGTCGCGTTCCGCAATATCGGGACTGCGCTAAAGCGGGGCGGCCGGCTCGTCTTCGCCTGCTGGGGGCCGCTCGCCGAGAACCGGCATTGGCTGGTCGCCTATGACGTGGCGGTCCGCCATTTGGGGCCGCCGGCGCCGCGATCGGCGCGCGAGCCGGGCCCGCTCGCCTTTGCCGACCCCGACTATATCCATAATTTTCTCAACGCGGCCGGCTTCGCCGAAATCAGCGTCGAACGGGCTCACCCGACGATCATCGGCGGCAGCCCGGCAGAGGAGGCACGCCAATCGCTGGCAATGGGCCCGACCGCGCGGTTGCTCGATGAGAAGCAACCCGATGAGGTGACCCGCGGGGCGATCGCGCGCGACATCGAGGCGGCGTTCGCTGCCGAAGCCGCTTCGAGAGAGGTCCGGCTACCGGGAACGATCTTTCTCGTTAGCGCCCGCCGCCCCGGCTAGCCGCAGAGGCGGAAGATGTATGTATCGGCACTAGTCGGCGAAGGGGTCGCGGACCAACACCGTGTCGTCACGCTCGGGACTGGTCGATAACAAGGCCACCGGCGCGCCGATCAGCTCTTCCAGCCGGCGGATGTATTTGATCGCGGTTGCCGGCAGATCGGCCCAGGATCGTGCACCGCGCGTGCTCTCGCGCCAGCCTTCCGCGGTTTCATAGATCGGCTCGATCTCGGCCTGGGCGGAAGTTCCGCTCGGGAGATAGTCGTAGATCGTCGCGCCGTGTCGATAGGCGGTGCAGATCTTGACCTCCTCAAACCCGTCGAGCACGTCGAGCTTGGTCAGGGCGATACCGTCGACCCCGCCGGTCTTGACCGCTTGGCGCACCATCACCGCGTCAAACCAGCCGCAGCGCCGCTTGCGGCCGGTAACAACACCAAACTCGCGCCCGCGCTCACCCAGCGTCTCGCCGATTGCGTCGCTAAGTTCCGTCCGGAACGGCCCCGCTCCGACGCGGGTGGTATAGGCCTTGGTGATGCCGAGGACATAGCCGATGGCACTCGGCGCGATGCCCGATCCGGCTGCGGCCTGACCGGCCAGCGCATTTGACGAGGTCACGAACGGGTAGGTTCCGTGGTCGACATCGAGCATCGCCCCTTGCGCGCCCTCGAACAGGATGCGGCGACCGCCGCGGCGCGCCTCGTCGAGCACCCGCCATACGGGCGCCGCATAAGGTAAAATGCGTGGCGCCACAGCGCGCAGCTTGGCGGCCAGTTCGCTGCGATCGATTTCCGGCTGGTCGAGCCCACGCAACAACGCATTGTGGTGTAATAACAGCAGCTCGAGCCGCGACTCCAGCGCTGCCGGGTCGGCGAGATCGCACACCCGGATTGCCCGGCGGCCGACTTTGTCCTCGTAGGCCGGACCGATGCCGCGGCCGGTGGTGCCGATCCGCAGGGCGCCGCTGCGCGCGTCGCGCGCCCGGTCGAGCGCGCCGTGCGACGGCAGGATCAGCGCGGCGTTGTCGGCGAGCTTCAGATTTTCCGGGGTAACCTCAACCCCCTTTTCGCGGATCGCTTCGATCTCGTCGATCAGGGCCCAAGGATCGACGACAACGCCATTGCCGATAATCGATACTTTGCCAGGCCGCACGACTCCGGACGGCAGCAGGCTGAGCTTGTATTCGACATTGCCGATGACGATCGTGTGTCCGGCATTGGCGCCGCCCTGAAAGCGCACCACGACATCGGCTCGCTCCGATAGCCAGTCGACGATCTTGCCTTTGCCCTCGTCACCCCATTGAGCGCCGACGACGGCGACATTGGCCATTCCGGGTCTCCTTTAGTCAAGCGGGCGCGGCGCACCGTCCTCCAGGACATGCGAGCAGCCGAGCCGCCGGGCCTCCGCTCGCCAGTCGGCGGCAGGGTCGAGTGCAGCAACCGTGATCCAACCCTTCTCTCGGAGCGCAGCAGAACGAGCGCGCCCGGTACCCGGTGGCAGCAACAACCTGGGCTGGGGCATCACCTCGGGCAGGGTTCGCAATATCGTGTCGGTATCAAGGGTAAAACCGGTCGCCGGCTCGGGAGCGGCGGGGTCGCCCGCTTGATAGCGTCCGCCCCGCCCCAACTCCCCGCTGGACTGACGGAGTGCTGCACCCCCAGCAAAAAACGTAAAGCTGATTCCGGTATGGTATTCGAAGCCGCGGTTTTCGACCGGATCAGCGGTGACCTTAAGACCGGGTGCAGCGTCTTTAAGACCGTCGAGCACGGCGCCAAGCCGCAGGCGCTCGGCGCGCGCCTGCGGCGGCAAGTCGAGCTGGTCAAGCGCGGCTAGCGCCGCCTCGGCGGGTCCCGCAGCAGCTAACAAGCGTTCCAGCAATTCGCCGGCCTCGCCGGCAGTCGCCGCCACGGCTGCGGCGTCCTTATGGTCGAGTGCCGCGCGCAACGCGGCGGCGCGGTCCCCACAAATGCAGTAAGCCTCGACCACCGCGGGAACGAGCGTCGGCAGGGTGATATCGACCGACAAATGCGGCACCCCGAGCGACGACAATGCCTCGCCCGCAACCGCAATCGCCTCGACATCGGCCGCCGGCCCTCCGGCGCCGATCAGCTCGGCGCCGACCTGGCCGATCTGGCGCTCCGGTCTGATCTCCGAGCCTCTGACCCGCAAGACTTGGCCGGCATAGCTCAAGCGCAGCGGGCGCGCGACATTGCCGAGGCGGGTGGCGGCGATCCGGGCAATCTGCGGTGTCATATCGGCGCGCACACCGATCATGCGGTGCGAGCCCGGATCCATCATGCGAAAGGTGGCGGGCGCCATCGCTGCGCCTACACCGGAAAACAGGGTCTCCTCGAATTCGACGAGCGGCGGTTTGACCCGTTCGTAGCCATGTGCGGCAAGCGTCGCCATCAGTCGGGCAACGACTTGCGCCTCGACCTCCGCTTCGGGCGGGAGCAGGTCGCGCATCCCGGTCGGCAGCAAGGCTGGATGGGGGGCGTCGTTCATTTCTTCAGTTTGCACCACCCCGGAGCGCAACGCACTGTGAAAGCAACGCCGCTCGCAGTGCTCGAAGTCTATTATCGGAGCGGCGGGCTCAAAAGCGTAGCGACTTGACCTGGATCACATTTGGCAAACCGCAAACTGTATCGAGGAGTGCGGAAGAAAGCGGCTGATCGACTTCGACAAGGCAGATCGCATCCTGCCCCGGCGCGGTCCGGCCGAGATGAAATGTCGCGATGTTGATCGATGCCGCACCCAGGGTCTGACCGAGCGCGCCGATAAACCCCGGCTTGTCGAGATTGCGCACGAACAGCATGTTGCCGCCGAGTTCCGCTTCGAGTGGAATGCCCTCGACCGAGACGATGCGTGGCTTGTCGCCGCCAAACAGGGTTCCGGCGACCTCGCGCGGACGGCGTTCGGCAACCGGGCCGTTCGGGGTCACGACGACGCGGATCAAGGTCTGATAGTCGACCGCCTCGGCCCGGCGCGTCTCGCTAACGCGGATGTCGCGTTCGCGGCAGATGACCGGTGCGTTGACCATATTGACGCTGGCGAGCTGGGGCGCCAACAGCGCGGCCAACATGATTGCAGTCAGCGGCTTGACGTTGAGTTCGGCGATCGCCCCTTCGTACTCGACCGAGATTGCGGTGATGCCCTCCTCGGTCAGCTGGCCGGCAAAGCTGCCAAGCTGCTCGGCCAGCCTGATGTAAGGCCGGATGCGCTTGGCTTCTTCCGCCGTCAGTGACGGAACGTTGACGGCATTGGCAACCGCTCCCGTCAGCAGAAAATCCGCCATTTGCTCGGCGATCTGCACCGCAACGTTTTCCTGGGCTTCGGTCGTCGCAGCACCGAGGTGCGGGGTCGCGACGACATTGTCGCGGCCAAACAGCGGGTTCTTGCGCGCCGGTTCCTCGACAAAGACATCGATTGCCGCACCGGCGACATGGCCGCTGTCGAGTGCCGCCGCGAGGTCTTTCTCGATGACGAGCCCGCCCCGAGCGCAATTGACGAGCCGAACGCCGCGCTTCATTTGGGCGATCGCGGCAGCGTCGATCATGTTTTTCGTCGCCTCGGTTAGGGGCGTGTGCAGCGTGACGAAATCGGCGCGGGCCAGGAGTTCGTCAAAGCTGACCTTTTCGACGCCGAGATCAATTGCCCGTTCGGAAGACAGGAACGGATCATAGGCGAGCACCTTCATGCGCAGCCCAAGGGCGCGCACCGCAACACTGGCGCCGACATTGCCGCAGCCGACGACGCCCAGCGTCTTCCCGGTTAGCTCGACACCCATAAACCGGGATTTCTCCCATTTGCCGGCCTGGGTCGAACGGTCGGCGGCCGGGATTTCGCGACACAGCGCAAACAGCATCGCGATCGCGTGCTCGGCGGCGGTCGTCGAATTGCCGTAGGGCGTGTTCATGACCACGATGCCGCGCTCGGTTGCGGCAGCGACATCGATATTGTCGACGCCGATGCCGGCGCGACCGATGATTTTCAGCTTTGGTGCGTGAGCCAAGAGTTCGGAGGTGGCCTTGGTCGCCGAGCGCACGGCCAAGCCATCGTAATCGACAATACGGGATTTAAGCTCGCCGGCAGTGATGCCCGGTAGCATGTCGACTTCGATGCCCCGCGCCGCCAAAATCTGCGCCGCGCGCGGGCTCAAATCGTCGGAAATCAGAACTTTCGGCATCTACGATGCTCCAAATACAATTGCCTCAGAGGCAGAAACATTCAGGAAGTTCAAATCTGTCTGCCTAAACTTTGGTCCGGCTGCCTCGCTGTGGATCAGGCCGCCTTTGCGAGCCGACATTGCTCGTCCCAGGCCCAATCGAGCCATGGCATCAACGCCTCGACATCGCTGGCTTCGACCGTGGCACCGGTCCAGATTCGGATCCCGGGCGGCGAGGCTCGGTGGCTGGCGATGTCATACGCCGCTCCCTCTTTTTCGAGCCGGGCTGTCATCGTACGAACGGTTTGAAACCGCTCATCAGGCGATAATGCCGTAAACCACGGCTCGATGATCTTCAGCTGCGGCGAGGTGCATGAGATCGTCGCCGGGTCTTCAGCGAGGAACTCGATCCACGGCGTTTGCGCAGTCCACGCGGCGACGATCGCGAGGTTCTTCTCCGAACGGGCGGTCAACCCGTCGAGCCCGCCGACCGACTCGGCCCATAACAGCGAGTCAAGCGCGTCTTCAACGCACAGCATCGACGGAGTGTTGATCGTCTCGCCTTGGAATACGCCCTTGATCAATTTGCCCTTTGAGGTCAGCCGGAAGAGCTTGGGCAGCGGCCAAGGCGGGGTATAGCTTTCGAGGCGCTCGACAGCCCGTGGCGACAATGCCAGCATGCCGTGCGCCGCCTCGCCGCCGAGCGCCTTTTGCCATGACCAGGTGACGACATCGAGCTTGTCCCAGGGGAGCCGCATCGCAAATACGGCCGAGGTGGCGTCGCAGATGGCGAGGCCCTTGCGATCAGCGGCGATCCAGTCGCCATTTGGGATGCGCACCCCCGCCGTTGTGCCGTTCCACGGGAAGACGACGTCGCGTGCCGGGTCGACCTCACGCAAATTCGGCAGCCGGCCATAGGGCGCATGCAACACCCGGACATCCGGCAAGTTCAGTTGCTTTACGTCCTCGACCCAGCCTTCGCCAAAATTCTCCCAGGCGAGCATGTCAATGCCGCGGGCGCCGAGCAGCGACCACATCGCGATCTCGATTGCACCGGTGTCGGAGCCGGCGACAATGCCGACCTGCCAGTCGGCCGGGATACCGAGAATCGCCCGCGAGCGATCGACGACCTCGACGATGCGCGTCTTGCCGACACCGGAGCGATGCGAGCGCCCGACCAGGGCCGCTTCCAGTGCCGCGGGCGACCAGCCCGGGCGCTTGGCGCATGGCCCGGATGAGAAACACGGGTTATGCGGACGCCGCGTCGGCTTCATTGCGCCAATCCTCGCTCTCAAAAAAAACACGACCCTTAGGTGAGCCGGCTTTCGCGCCGAAACTTATGAATGACTGCCTGCACCGTCAATGCGGCGCTCCGACAATTATGGTTATTATTCTGCTTGTGCCGCTGATTGCTGACATCGTGAGCAGGGCTCAACCTGAGTTCGCCCGCGCCGTCGGATAAATTAGGGTGGATATGGTGCGCGCCACCGCAAACAGTGTTTCCACACGGTCTGCTGTTTTTTGTCGACATATATCGTAGCCTCGGCTCTCTCAACGCGGCGAGGCGATGGGTTTGAATCAGCGAGAGGATTTCGGCGAGAGCGGCAGCTTGGTCCTGGGGTTGTGGGTTGCGCTGAACCCGACTTTTAACTTTAGCTGATCGCGCTCTTACGATCAGGATCTCCGCCATAACAAGCGTATGAGAGGCATTCTTTGAGGCGGTCCTCTGTCACCTGGATCGCATAGAAAAGAAGGTCGTTATCGAGACTGCATTTGCCTGTCCCTATCTCGGTCGGGGGGTCGAACTCAGCCGCGAGCGCGAGCGTCACATTGCCGAGCGTCATCCTGACCTGTTGCCGGAACATCGGGATCGGATTGCCACTACCCTTGCCGCGCCTGATGAGATACGGCGCAGCAGGCGCTTTGCTGCAGCCAGGCTGTTTTCACGATGGCATTCCGATCTGAAAGAGGGCAAGCACGTGGTCGTAGTAGTGGTGGGTCTCAGCGACAAAAGCCTTTATTAGATTATTACCGCGTATATTGCACGGAAACTGGGGGCGGGAGAGGTGGAATGGGCGCGAAATTGAGCTTCAAATATGATCGCGATGCCGACATCCTTCACATTGACAAATGTCCGCCATATCGCGAACAAGAGTCGGAAGAACTGGGCGATGACGTCATCGCGCGCCTTAACCCGAAAACTGGAGAGATCGAAAATCTGGAGGTGCTATTCTTCTCCACCCGGCTGTTGCGCGGAGAAATCTTCGAGGTGCCCGTCGAGGCCGAATTGCACATCGCGGCGGCAAAGTGACCCGAGACAGCATCACACCGCTAGGCGGTGGGTCCGGATCAGCGACAGGATTTCGGCGGCGGCGGCGGGGATGTTGGTGCCGGGGCCAAAGATCGCGCTGACACCGGCCTTCTTCAGAAAATCATAGTCCTTGGCGGGGATTACGCCGCCGCAGACGACCAGGATGTCGTCGGCCCCCTCGTGCTTAAGCGCCTCGATCAGCGCCGGGACCAGTGTCTTGTGGCCGGCCGCCTGGCTCGATACGCCAATGACATGGACATCGTTTTCGACGGCCTCGCGCGCCGCTTCTTCCGGCGTCTGGAACAACGGACCGATATCGACATCAAAGCCGATATCGGCAAAGGCGGTGACGATGACCTTGGCGCCGCGGTCATGGCCATCCTGGCCGAGCTTGACGACCAGCATGCGCGGCCGCCGACCCTCGTCATGGGCAAAGGCGTCGATCTCACGCTGAATGCGGCGAAACCCTTCGTCACCATCGTAGCGGCCGCCATAGACGCCGGAAACAGCACGGATCTGAGCGCGATGCCGGGTGAACACCTGTTCCAGCGCATCGGAGATTTCGCCGACCGTGGCGCGCGCCCGCGTCGCCTCGATCGACAATTCCAAGAGGTTGCCGCGGCCGCTTTGCGCCGCTTTGGTCAGCGCCGCCAGCGCCCGCCGGCAGCGCTCGGGATCCCGGTTGCGGCGGAGTTGGGCGAGCCGGGCCACCTGCGCGTTGCGGACCGCCGAATTGTCGACATCGAGCAGTTCAATCGCGGTCGCCTCGCCCGATTGGTATTTATTGACGCCGACGATCGTCTCTTCGCTACGGTCGATCGCCGCCTGACGCCGTGCCGCGGCCTCCTCGATGCGTAATTTTGGCATGCCAGCCTCGACCGCCTTGGTCATGCCGCCCAGCGCCTCGACCTCTTTGATCAAGGCACTCGCCGCCTCGCACAGCGAGTGGGTCAGATTTTCCACATAATAGCTGCCGCCCAACGGATCGACGACATGAGGGATGCCGGTCTCTTCGGCGAGGATCAGCTGGGTATTGCGGGCAATGCGCATCGAGGCCGGAGTCGGCAGCGCCATCGCCTCATCATACGAATTCGTGTGCAAAGACTGGGTGCCGCCGAGCACCGCGGCCAAGGCCTCGATTGTCGTGCGGATGATGTTGTTGTGCGGGTCCTGCTCGGTCAGGCTGACCCCCGAAGTCTGGCAATGGGTGCGCAACGCGAGACTCACCGGGTCCCCTGGCCCGAATTGCTGCATCAGCCGCGCCCACAATATCCGCGCGGCGCGCAGTTTCGCGATCTCCATAAAGAAATTCATGCCGATCCCGAAAAAGAATGACAGCCGTGGCGCGAATTCGTCAATCTTTAGCCCGCGCGACAAGGCCGCGCGGACGTATTCGAGCCCGTCGGCCAAGGTGAAGCCCAGCTCCTGAACCGAGGTGGCACCGGCTTCCTCCATGTGATAGCCGGAGATCGAAATCGAATTGAAGCGCAGCATATGGCGCGCCGTGTATTCGATAATGTCAGCGACGATCCGCATCGATGGCCCGGGCGGGTAGATGTAGGTGTTGCGGACCATGAACTCTTTTAAAATGTCGTTCTGGATCGTGCCTTGCAGCTTGTCTTGGGGCACGCCCTGTTCTTCGGCGGCGACGATATAGCCGGCAAGCACGGGCAAAACCGCGCCGTTCATGGTCATCGACACGCTCATCCGGTCGAGCGGGATGCCGTCGAACAAAATCTTCATGTCCTCGACGCTGTCGATCGCCACCCCGGCCTTGCCGACATCGCCGATGACGCGCGGATGGTCGCTGTCGTAGCCGCGATGGGTCGCGAGATCGAAAGCGATCGACAGACCCATCTGCCCCGCCTTCAAATTTTCGCGATAAAAACGGTTCGACTCCTTGGCGGTCGAAAAGCCTGAATATTGCCGGATCGTCCACGGCCGGTTGGCGTACATCGTGGCTCGCGGTCCGCGCGGATAAGGCGGGAAACCGGGCATCGAACCAAGCGGAAAGCCGGCCGCCTCGATCGCTGCGAGATCGGCGGCGGTGTAGAGCGGCTTGACGCGGATGCCCTCGGGCGTGGTCCAGTCGAGGCTGTCGAGCGGCTTGCCCCTTAGCTCCTTCTGCGCCAGTGCCGTCCAGTCATCGATGGTCTTTTTCGCAAAGGCGCCATCCTCGGCCATGATTTCCTCCCGCGCATTACGGGAACTATATGGGCGCGGCCCCTTTCGCGTCTATCAGTGCCGCCGGGCGCAAAGTATGGCGAAAGGCGATCGCGGTGGTCAGCAGCAGAACCGCGCCGGCTTGGTGGGCCGCGGCGAGCGGGATTGGCACAACCAAAAGCAAGGTCGAGATGCCGAGCGTCACCTGCACGAGGGCGGCGCCGAACAGTGCCCAGAGGGCGGCGCGGGCAGGGTGGGGGAGGGGGTGACGCAGGCCAACCGCCCACAGCACCAGTATAAAAAGAAAGGTGGTCTCAGCCAGCAGGCGGTGATCGAACTGGATCGCCGGGATGTTCTCGAACCAGTTGCGCATGAAAGGATGCAGCTGGGCATATCCAGCCGGGATCAAATGCCCATCCATCAGCGGGAAGGTGTTGTAAATGAGGCCGGCGCGGGTGCCGGCGACAAATCCGCCGGCAGCGATCGTTAACCCGACAAAGCCGACCAGCGCCTCGGCTGTGCGCCGCCAGCCCGCCCCTTGTCCGACTAAACCCCGCGGGCAGCCCCCCTCCCTGACCCTCCCCCGCTGGCGGGGGAGGGGAGGGTGGGGGTCGAGCCGTTCCCTCTCCCCTCTGGCGGGTGAAAAGGGATATGACAGCCCCAATGCGGTCCACAGGATTAAACTATAGATCGCCAGCGCCAGTGCCAGATGGGCCACGAGGCGGTATTGGCTGACCTCGATCCGGTCGGCGAGCCCGCTTTCAACCATGTACCAGCCGAGCAGACCCTGGGCGAAGCCGAGCGCCAGAATGCCGAGCAGCGCCGGCGCCAACCGGCGCGGCAGTGCCCCGCGCAGCCAGAACCACACCAGTGGCACGGCAAACGCAACACCGATCAGGCGGCCAAGTAAGCGATGCGTGTATTCCCAGAAGAAGATCGTTTTGAAATCGGCTAGGCTCATCCCGTAGTGGAGCGCACGATATTCCGGAACTTGCTGATAATGGGCGAATGCGTCCGCCCACTGCGCCTCGGTTAGCGGCGGGATGATACCGATAATCGGGTGCCACTCGGTGATCGACAGCCCCGACAAAGTGAGCCGCGTAACCCCGCCGACGACGATCATCAAAAAGATCAGCCCACAGCATCCAAAAAGCCACGCGGCGACCGCTCTTCGCGGAGTTTCGTCCGCCAGCTTGTCTTCCGCCAGCTTGTCTAGTGCAGTCGATGGCTGAGCCGTTGTCGATAGAGACACGCGGGCCGGCTCCAAACAAATCACACTGGATCGCAAATTGAGCGTGGAGACGGGCCTCGGCAAGTGCGGCGAAAAGCGGCGCTCAAGCGCGGCGCGGGCGCAGCAGGTGATGGTGGTCGGCGGCGTAGAGCCGGCTTTCGCTGGCCGTGGTGTAAGCGCCGCCAAGCGCCGCGCCAACCAGAACCAGCGCGGTACGAGTGAGGTGCGCCGCTTTCACCCGCTCGCGGATGTCGCCGAGGGTGCCGCGGATCAGTTTCTGGTCGGGCCAGCTGACGCGATAGGCAACGACCGCCGGGCAATCGGCGCCGTAATAAGGCGTCAGCGCGCGAACGATCCGGGCCAGATTGGTCACCGAGAGGTGGATTGCCAAGGTGGCGCCACTCACCGCCAGCCGCTCGAGCGCTTCGCGCTTCGGCATTGGTGACGAACGTGTAGCGGTGCGCGTCAGGATCACGGTCTGCACGATTTCCGTCAGGGTCAGCTCGCAGCCGATCGCCGCGGCAGTGGCGGCGAAGGCCGGTACGCCCGGAGTCACATCATAGGGAATGCCGAGTGCGTCGAGGCGACGCATTTGCTCGGCAATCGCCCCATAAAGCGATGGGTCACCGGAATGCAGCCGGGCGACGTCAAGGTTCTGCTCATGCGCCGCCGCGATGTGCGCGATAATCTCGTCGAGGGTTAAGGGTGCGGTGTCGATGATGCGGGCACCGGGTGGCGCCGCGGCGAGAATTTCTGAAGGCACCAATGAACCGGCATAAAGGCAGACTGGGCAGCGCTCGATGAGCCGCAAGCCGCGCACGGTGATCAAATCGGCGGCGCCGGGTCCGGCACCGATAAAATGCACGGTCACCGGGCTGCGTCGACACAATAACCGCGCGGCGTGTAAAGCCGGGGCGGATTGCCGCCACCGATCCGCGTCGTGCTATTTCCGACCAATACTATGGTCAGCATGTCGATCCCGGCAGCAGCAGCGGCGAGGTCGCGAAGCGGGATGATGCGGGTTTCCTCTCCGGGGCGCCCGAGATTACGCCCAATAAAGACAGGTATTTCCGGCAAACGGTGGCGCTCCAGGATTTGTACTGCTTCGGCAAACCGCTCGGACCGTCGCGCCGAGCATGGATTGAAAAGTGCCACGACGAAATCGGCTGCCGCCGCAAGCTCGAGTCGCGCCCGGATCGTGGCCCACGGGGTCAACAGGTCGGACAGCGAGATCGCGCAGAAATCGTGGCCGAGCGGCGCTCCCGCCCGCGCCGCTGCGGCCTGCAATGCCGAAACACCGGGGCACACGGCGATTTCGACAGACTGCCATTCCGGGCGTGCGGCGCGGTCGAGCAATTCGAAAACCAGCGCCGCCAGACCGTAAATGCCGGCATCGCCCGATGACACAAGGGCGACGTCGCGGCCCTCGGCGGCGAGATCGAGCGCCCGGCGCACCCGTGCTTCTTCCTCACCAAGTGCCGTTTCGTGTCGCCGTTTGCCGGCGATTGCCGATCCGAGCAGATCGAGATAGAGGCGATATCCCACTACGTCCTGCGACGAGGCGAGGGCCGAACTCGCCTCCGGGGTGCGCCAAGCCGGGTCGCCGGGACCGATGCCGACGATCGCCAGCCGGCCGCGCCGCCCGATCGCAGTGACGTCGATTGGCTGCGCGGCGCGGGCGATGGCGCAGGTTGCATGCTGCGATTTGCGCTTTGGCACGACCAGGGTTCCGTCGGCTCCGACGGCCGCGAGTGCGGCACCTTCGGCGACACCCCAGCAGCCGGTGGCGCGCAACACCGCTGCCGAGCGCTCGGTAAGACGTTCCGTCTCGCTGAGCAGGCGCGCTGCCGGAAAAAACCGCGCCGGCACGTCGAGAGCATGGGCCAGTGCGTGGATTCCAGGTTCGCCGAGCTTCAAATCGATCGAGACGATCGCGGCGACAGCGCCTTCGGCGATCCCGGCTTCGGCTAGGCACATCCGTGCAAGGAGGGTGATCTCCTCGGCCGGACAGCCGCGCTCGCAGCCGATGCCAAGCGCCAGTACCGGCGGGTGATAGAAGAGCGCCGTGGCACCCGAAGCTGGCGTTCGGTCGGTCACGACGATCCGGGTCGGAGCGTCCTCTGCCCAGACAATCTCCGCCTGGCGCAGCCATTCGCCGCCGCCGGCCTCCTCGATTAGCGCGACAGGCTCGCCGGCGAGCAGCGCGGCGGCAACCTGCTTGACCCACTGCGGATTGGCGATGCGCCAGCCGGGTGGCGGTTCGTCGAGCGCCAAGCCGAGCCGCAGATCACCGGCCGTGGTGATCGCGGCGGTTCCGCCTGTCGCGTCGGCGACTGCGCGGGCGATCGCGTTTGCGCCGTGATGCCCGCCGACCAACGGCACCGCAACCGAGCCATCTTCGGCAACGGCGACGACCGGCGGCTCGTGTTCTTTTGCCGCGAGGAGCGGCGCCACCGAGCGGATCAGGATGCCGCTGGCGCAGATCCCGACAATCGGCCGGCTCGAGGCGAAGAGGCTGGCTATGTGTGCAGCAGCTTGATCATACGCGATGTCCCAATCGCCTGATCGGGCGCGGGGACCGTGCAATTCGGCTTCGGGCAATATTGCTTGCAGATGACGACCGAGCGCTTCTCCAGAGGGGCCGAGAACCACGATTGCGATACCGTTAGGCAGTCCACGTTTCATGATCAGCAGTTTGCACTCATCACGAGATAATCCAAATTTGATCCTGAATCGCGAGTATTTTTATCGTTTGATAACTCAAAGCGTGAAGAGCAGTAAGGGACGATATTTCTTGCGAGCGCGCCTGATGTGTTAGATTTCGGCGTGTCGGCATCGGCATAGGGGAAGCCATGCGATTCTCTTTTAAACGCGGCATCGTGGCCGCCGCCCTGGTCATGCTCGGCTTGACATCGCCGCACGCCAGCAATGCGCTGCAAATGTCCGCCGTAACGGCGCAAAGGGCGGAGCCTTCGACGCTCGCCGTCGCCTCTCTCCCGGCGCCTTCGGCACGGGTCGGGCGGATCAGCCTGATTGCGGGAAAGCTCGAGTTTCGCGGTCCGGGTGAAGCGCAATGGTCGGCTGCCGTGATCAACGATCCGGTCGCGACGGGAATGTCGCTGCACACGGATCCGCAGACCCGCGGCGAGATCCGTATCGGCCCCGACGCGATCGACCTCGCCGGGGGCAGCGAAATCGCGATCGTCAAGCTCGATCCGCTGATCACCGAAATCGCGGTCAAAGAGGGCCGGATCGAGCTCGATATTCGCGGGTTCGAGTCCGGTGAGACTGTTGAGATTGACATGCCGCATGGCAGGGTATGGCCGCTGGAACGCGGCCGCTACGACATCGATATCGGCGGCGGCGATCATCCGCTGCGCATTGCGGCGTTCGCCGGGAACGCTCGGTTTGCAGCCAACGGCGCCGATCTGCCGGTTGCATCCGGCTACCGGCTGCTGCTGAACCCCGCCGGAGCGATGGCGGCGCAGATCGAGTCGGCTTCCGATGACGACTTCGTCAAATGGTGCAAAGGACGCGCCGTTGACGATGCGCGGTTGGCGGCACCTTATTTCATGTCGCGCGAGATCACCGGCTATGCGGCGCTTGATGATGCCGGTGACTGGCAGGCGAGCGACAAATACGGTGAAGTGTGGGTGCCGAAGGCGTTGCCCGCCGGTTGGGCACCTTATCGCAATGGACATTGGCGATGGCTTTCGTCCTGGGGGTGGAGCTGGGTCGACAACGAACCTTGGGGTTTTGCGACGACGCATTACGGCCGCTGGATCCAAGCTGATGGTCAGTGGTCGTGGTCGCCCGGCAAATTGATGGTGCATCCGGTCTGGGCGCCAGCAGTCGTCGCCTTTCTCGGAACTCGCGGCGTTGGTCTCAGCTATGCCGATGGACCCGGCCCGGCAATTGCCTGGTTTTCGCTGGCGCCGGGCGAGGTCTATTGGCCCAGCTATACCCACGACCTCGATTACATCCGAGCCATCAACCGCGGCAATGTCGCGGATCTGAATGTGATTCGCATCGCGGCGGATGGTGAGCCTCCGGCCGAGATCAGCAACGCGCATTTCGCCAATCGCGCTTTTGCGAGTGCGGTTCCCCGGCCGGTTTTTGTTTCCGGCGAGCCGATCGCCGCTGCGCTGCTGACGATCCCCGGCGAGCGTCTGCTTGACGCCCCGGCGATCATGGGCGCGCCTGACATCGGCCCGCCATCGCTTGCACCGGTTCGCGTGGCCGGGGCTGCGATTATACGCGAGCATCCGCCGGCTGCGCCGGCTCCCATCAAGCCGGGCAAGACGGTCTCTTGGGACGGCATCGTTCGTGCCGCCGAGATCCGCTCGCGTCACTTCCAAGAAACAGCCCGGCTACACTTTGTACATTTGCGCGGGCTCTCTTCCGCCGAAAACACCCGATTGCGCCACACGATTGTCCTCCGCGTCGCCCGCGCCGATCATGCCGGGGTTATTTTCGAGATGCATAAGAGGATGCTCCGACGATGATCGATTATCGCAGCGACAATACCGGCCGGGCAGCGCCGGAAATCCTTGAAGCGCTGATCCGCGCCAACCGCGATACGGCGCTCGGTTACGGTGCTGATGACTGGACGGCGTCGTTGCAACGGCGGTTCTCCGACCTGTTCGAAACCGCCGTGCGGGTCTTCCCGGTGGCGACCGGCACCGCGGCGAACGCTTTAAGCCTCGCGGCGGTGAGCCCTTCCTGGGGCATCATCTATTGCAGCGAGGCGGCGCACATCAACACGTCCGAGGCGAACGCCGCCGGATTTTTTGGCGGCGGTCTCAAGCTCGCCCCGGTCGCCGGCGAATACGGCCGGATCAGCGCCGCAGCGCTCTGCGACGCGGTAGCGGCAATCGCGCCCGGGCAAATTCATCGCGGTCAACCTGCGGCGATCAATCTGACCCAGGCGAGCGATCTCGGCACGATCTACTCGCTCGCCGAACTCCAGGCGATCGCCGAAATCGCAAAAAGCCGTGGCCTCAGGGCGCATATGGACGGGGCACGATTTGCCAATGCGGTGGCCCGACTCGGCTGCAGCCCTGCCGAGGCGACCTGGCGCTGTGGCATCGACATCATGTCTTTTGGAGCGACCAAGAACGGTGGCTTATTGTGCGATGCAATCGTCGTCTTCAAGCCCGAATTGGTCGACGGATTGGCAGTGCAGTTGCGGCGCGCCGGACAGGTCTGGTCGAAGATGCGTTTCGCCTCGGCCCAATTGCTGGCCTATGTCGAAAACGGGCTGTGGCTGCAAATGGCGCGGGCATCGAATGCCATTGCGGCGCAGATCGCTGCAGGCCTTGCCGAGCTCCCAGCGGCCCGTTTATTGGCCCCGGTCGAGGCCAACGAGATTTTTCTCGAACTGCCGAATCATGTAATGGATGCGCTCGAAGCCGATGGTTTCGGCTTCTACCGCCGCAGCAAGACGTTGGCGCGCTTTGTCTGCCGCTTTGACGCGACCGAGGCCGAAGCCGACGCCCTCGTTGGAGCATTGCGCCGGCATCTAAGCCCCGCCTCCGCTCGCGCCGCAGGATAGTCTCGGGTCCCGCAACCCGGCGCGTCTCCTACTCGGCGGCCGCAGCTTGTGGGCCGGCTTCGGGCAGCATGCCGAGCGCGCGCATGTAGACCTTGAGCAAGCTTTCCTCTTCGTCGAGTTCGTCCTGGTCGCGTTTGCGAATCCGGATGATCTGGCGGATGATTTTGGTGTCGAAGCCGGTGCCCTTGGCTTCGGCGTAGACTTCTTTGATGTCCTCGGCGAGCACCCGTTTTTCCTCCTCGAGCCGCTCGATGCGCTCGATAAAGGATTTGAGCCGATCGCCGGCAATCCCCCCGACATCAGGCATGGTCCTCTCTTTCCCCTATGATGCCGCGCCCCCCGCGGCAATGGCGACGATAGCGGCCGACTTGTTCCCGCGTAAGGCAAGCCCGGCCGCTGCGTCGTCACGCGTCAGTGCTGGGGCTGCGAGGCGGCGAAGGCGGCCTTCTGCTCGGGGCTGGCTTCTTTCTGATATTTCTTGCGCCATTCGTCATAGGGCATGCCATAGACGATCTCGCGCGCCTGTGGATCGGAGAGCGGCACGCTGCGCTCCTCGGCGGCCTCGCGGTACCAGCGCGACAGGCAATTGCGGCAGAACCCCGCCAGGTTCATCAGATCGATATTCTGCACATCGGTGTGCTCGCGCAGATGTTCCACCAGGCGGCGGAACGCCGCGGCTTCGAGTTCGGTGCGGGTTTGGTCGTCCATCCGAAACCTCCTCCTCGGTATCGTTCCTTATGTAGCGTCGGCATGCTTCGGCCGCATCCCTATCGTGCCGATCGAAAGTTCGGCGCCAAAGCGCAATGTCAGTTGCCGCCGGTCACGTCGATCGTGACGCCGGTGACAAAATCGGCGTCGCTCGATGCCAGGAAGCAGATCACCTTTGCCTGATCGGGCGCTTCGGCGATGCGCCGCAACGGCGTGCGCGCGATCTCGGCGGATTGGTCTTCCGGACTCTGCTGCTCCCAGCGCGGGCGGATGCGTTCGGTCAGGGTGCGGCTCGGCGCGATCGCGTTGACATTGATGCCATAGGGTCCGAGCTCGAATGCGATTTTGCGGGTAAACGCGATAATCCCGCCCTTGGCGGCGGCGTAAGCTGCACTGCTTGATGCGCTTAAGCCGCGGCCCGCGATCGAGGACAGGTTGACGATCTTGCCACGGCGCTGTCGCTTCATGATCGGCGCCACCGCATGGCAGCAAAGAAAAGTGCCGTCGAGGTTGAATGCAATGAGCCGCTGCCATTCGGCGAAGGTCAGCTGATCCATCTCGGCACCGGGATGCGGGATGATCGTGCTGCCGCCAACGGCATTGACCAGGATGTCGATAGCGCCGAATTCCTGAACCACAGATGCAATCATAGCCTCGACTTGCGCGGGGTCGAGCACATCGGCGTGCTTGGCGTGCGCCCGCCCGCCGCCGGCGCGCAGCGTTGCAACGGTGTCGTCGAGCCGAGCTGCGTCGATGTCGACGGCGATCACAATGCCTCCTTCGCGCGCCATGATCTCGGCGGTGGCTCGCCCGATTCCGCTCGCCGCCGCGGTGATGATCGCGACCCGATCAGTAAAGCGCATCGTTTCCTCCCCTGATTTGGCGCTCCATTCTGACAACGCGCCATTCTGACAAATTGCGAGGCGATCCGAGAAGCGCGGTTCGTTCCAATAGCGAATTTTGTTCACGAACCAGTTCGTGCCCGTCCAGCCACTCTTGCCCCGTCGCCCGCGGCTTTCACGGCCGACACCCGCCGCGCTTTGGAACTCACTAGCTCGCCGGGCTAAACTGACGACTAAATTTCCCGGTCCGGCTTTTACCGACTAGCGAACTCCTGCCGATGATGACCCCACCAGTCGGCGATATATTCAACCTGTAGCGGGTTAACGTTAAGACCGGTCCCCTGTTTAAAATAAATCCCCGCATACTCTACCGCAGTCAAACTACCATCGTTTTTCAATACGTCTACCATGAAATCGAGGCGACTCATTTTTGGGGTGTCTGTACGCTTCCAGATGTATTCGAGCAATCCCGGCTTAATAAATATTGGGGCCGACTTATAAACCTTGGTCAAATCTAAGAGAGACAATCTCGACGGATCAAGGCCGTCTTTCCATGGTATCGTAAAGCCGGAGTCATATATATTACCTGAGTGTGATTTTAGGATTATGTACAAAGCGCGGACAGCGCTCGATGAATATTGGTTATTCTTATCCTCGGCTAGCTTCTCTAACTTATCGAACGCATTCCGGTCATCATTTTGTGCAGCCTCGACGGTCTGTATAAAGTCAGCTTCGGATTTGACGTGTGCCAAGGTTGCAGCCGCATCCTCGATCGCTTTATCGAGCGTGTCAAGTTTTTGTCTGGCTCGACTGTTCTGCTCTTCGACCGCTTCGGACAACGCTTTTGCCGATGAAGCTTGTTTGGCAACCAGATCTACAGTTGCGCTCTGGTTCTCTACTCGATCCCTCAGATCGGCGATGGTCTTTGCATCAGTGATCACTTGGGCTGTGGCCGCTCTAATAGTGCCGATGCCTGGCACGGTGAGTTCTGTAATACGATCCTTGATTATTAGCACTACGCCGGCGAAAACAGCTAGGCTGCATATTGATATAACTGCTGTTCTTCCCTTCTCCTGTGTCATGACTCGCCAAAACGCTATGCCGATGCTGATTACAATTAAAAATGATCCAAACATAATAACGGGCAATCTAGTTTTCGCTGCCGGTTAAGTGGTATGGCGCGCCCTTTAAGACAAGACTGCCCGAAGCAAGCGGGCAAGCTTATGTTGCAACTGTGCCTCTGTGTCCCAATCCAACCGGGCACCCCGCGAAAGTGGTCCGGGCGCTCGATCGAAGTGACAACGCAAATCACATGTGGATCGTCGAAGAGCTCTCCCATTGAGCATTCTTGCCACAGAGGAGGCGGAAGAGACGACTGCAACCTCACATCGTCCAGGCGCTCGGCCTAGCCGCGCGTGATGTCGCTTGGCTTTGGCGGGGATGCTTCGCTAGGCTGTTGAGGAAACGGCCAGCGAGTGGGGTCAAGTCATGGAATTCGGGATGTTCCACGAGTTTCCGTCACTTCCGGGTCGCTCCGAGGGCGAAGCCTTTGACGAAGCCATGGAACAGGTCGACGCTGCCGAACGCCTCGGGCTCGATGTGATGTGGCTGGCCGAACTCCATTTCGAGCCGCGGCGCTCGTTGCTGTCGGCACCGCTCAGCATCGCGAGCGCGATTGCCGCGCGCACCAAGCGGATCGAGATCGGCATCGCGGTTCAGGTGTTGCCGCTATGTCATCCGCTGCGGTTGGCCGAGGAGGCCGCAACCGTGGACCAACTAAGCCATGGCAGGCTGATCTTCGGAGTCGGGCGCAGCGGTGTGGCGCAGACCTATGCCGCCTATGGCGTGTCGTATGCCGAGAGCCAGGCCCGCTTCCGCGAGATCCTCGACGTGATCCAGCGCGCTTGGACCGAACCGACTTTTTCCTACGAAGGGACCTACTACCGGTTCCAAGACGTAAGCCTCGTGCCAAAGCCGTATCAGAAGCCGACACCGCCGATCCGCATCGCCGCCAGCACCCCCGACACCTTTCCGCTGATCGGCCGGCGTGGTGTGCCGGTGTTTGCTTCCGTGCGACACACGAGCTGGACAGATCTCGCAGGCCAGATCCGCACTTATCACGATGCCTGGGAAGCGGCTGGTCATCCCGGGCGCGGTGAGGTTTATGTCTCTGCCCCGACCTATATTGCCGAAACCGAGGAACGCGCCCGCGCCGAGCCCAAATCCAGCATCATGCATTTCTACCACGAGCAGGCAAATCTGCTGGAAGGAGCGGCGCGATTGGTTGATCCGGTGACCGCCGAACGGCGCATGCGACGGGTTCATGAACTGCGCCGCCGCACCTATGAACAGGCGCTGGAAACCAATCTGCTGGTTGGTACACCCGAGACCATCACGCAAAGGTTGCAAGCGTTGCAAGCGGAGATCGGATGCAGCGGCATCCTCGCCGAGTTGAATTGCGGCGGCCTGATCCCGCACGACAAGGTCGTCAATGCGATGCGGCTCCTATGCGAGGAGGTGATGCCGCGATTTGCCGCGTCGCGCTCGCCCGCCGTTCCACCGCCGAGTGACGAGTCCGTCCCGAAAAGCTGAAAGGAGAGAACCGATGCCGCTGAAACGTCGCCAAATCGCTTGGCGAGCCGCCCAGGATCTCGCCGATGGAGCCTATGTGAACCTGGGGATCGGACTGCCGACCCTGGTTTCCGACTTCATCCCGGCCGATCGGGAAATCGTGTTGCACAGCGAGAACGGCATTTTGGGCGTCGGCCCCGCACCCGGCGCCAATGAGGTCGATCCCGACCTGATCAATGCCGGCAAGCAACCGATTACATTGGTGACCGGCGGCAGCTACGTGCATCATACCGACTCGTTTCTGATGATCCGCGGCGGTCATCTCGATCTTGCCTTGCTCGGGGCGTTCGAAGTCGCCGAAAATGGCGACCTCGCCAATTGGACAACCGATGATCCGAGTTTCCCGCCTGGTGTCGGCGGGGCGATGGATCTCGCGGTTGGCGCCAAAGAAATCCGCGTTCTGGTCGAACACACGACAAAATCCGGGGCGCCGCGCATCCGCAAGCGCTGCGAATATCCGCTGACCGCAGCCGGGGCGGTGCGCCGCATTTATACCGACCTCGCGGTCATCGATGTCACCGGCGAGGGGCTCGTTGTCCGCGAGATTGCCGAAGACCTAGACTTCGCGGGTTTGCAGGCCAAGACGGAAGCGAGCCTGCGAGCGGCACCTGATCTGCGCCCGCTGCGCGCCCCGCCGGTTTAACGATATTACTGTCAGTGGGTGAGGAGGCCATACCCGACTCGCCGCGCCGCAATCGGACCCCGGTAATCCGGCCCAGCAGCGTGTTTCCACTCACGATCGCCTGCGCCGTTATCGGATCGGCGATTTCGCTGCTGCCTCAATGGCATGGCTCGGTCGCGTCTCGTGGGCGACCGGCTCGGCATAATAGTGCTGCAGCGTAATCTTGATACAAACTGCAATCGGGACAGCGATCAAGAGTCCGACGATTCCAAACAGGATGGCACCGCAAACAAATGAAATAATGATGATGACCGGGTGGATGCGCGCAGCCTCTCCGAGCACGATCGGACCGACGAGGTTGTCGATCGACAGCCGTAACCCGATCGCGAACCCGAACAACAGCGCTGCCGCGACAATCCCTTGCTGCTGGATGGCGATGACTCCGACAATCGTTGCCGACAGAAACGGCCCGACAACCGGGATGAGCTCCAAGAACCCGATCACGATCGCGAGCAGGACCGCATGCGGCAGATGGAATATCGGGCCAAACCCGATCCAACCGACCACGGCGGTATAGGTCACGACGAGACCCAACCCGATCAGATAGCGGCGCAACACCGGAATGATTTTGGGCAGCAGATCTTGGACCGGGCGGCGGCGCTCGGGCGGCAGGAGCCAGATTGCGCCGTCCGCAAGTCGCGGCGCCGAAATCATGAAATACGGCATCAGGACCAATGTCAGGAAGGTACCGAAGATCACCGACGCGACCAAACCCACAGCGCGCTCAAGGGCCGTAACCCCCGCCATTCCGGCCAAAATCCCGCCAAGTGCGGCGACGACCTTATCGGCCGTATAGGTCTGGCCGAAGATCGTTGTGCCTTTGTTGCCCATGATTTCGCCGAGAAAATGGCGCAAAATTTCGGGCGCGCGTGCGACAATGTGCATGACGGCAGGCACCGCGCTCGTAAAGACCCAATACCCGGCGGTGGCAAGCAGCATCAGCAGCAGCAAATACAGGGCTGCTGCGATTGGCCAGCGGGGGCTCCCGAGGCGCCGCTGCACGATCCTGATCACTGGGTCTAGGACAAAAGCAACTGCGATTGCAAACACGAAGGGCAATAGCGCGATGCGGATCTCATAGAGAAGGACCGCGAGCACGGCCAGAACGGCCGCGATCGCCCATCCGCCAACGAATGATCGCCGCCGCCGTGGAGAGCGCTGGTCCGGCGCTACGCGCGGCCCGGCGATGTCTTGGTCAATTGATATGTCCGTCCCTTCCACGTGACCCGCCCCGTGAGCTGAGTGATGACGCCATGGCAGGCGAGACACGCGACTGCGGTGTAGCCCAGCGTGAACGTCAAACCGAAAACGACTGGGATACGAAAATGGCGCGCCGTGCCAAAGTGAACGCCGGCAACGATGACGGTACCGATCATGGCCAAAATCGCGCCGGTCACCGCGGCGAGAGAAGGCGCGGCGAATGCCACGGATAGGGTGGCGACCGGCAGCAGCAGCGCCGTCCAGGCAAACACAAAGGTGGTCAGCGCGGCGGTCAGCGTGGCGGGGACACTCCCCAGAGCCTCGGCAGAATTTTTAGCAAATCCTTCCCACAACGAATGCAGGTCGCGGTACATCCGCGTTGCGGCGAGCTGCGGGGCGGCGAGCACTTGCAGCCGCAAGCCTTGAGATCTGAGCCGAGTGGCAAGCGCCTTGTCTTCGCAAATCTCGGCACACACCTGGGAATGGCCGCCGACCGCGAAATACGCCTCGCGCCGGATCAAAAGAAACTGCCCGTTTACGATGTCCTGTGAGGTTGGCTCGAAACGCTTGGCGCAAGCGAGTACCAAAAGACCGGCCGGTATCACCACCCGTTCCCAAAAGCTGCCAAGATCCTGCCGCGGATGCAGCGAAAGCATGTCGATCCCCTGCTCGGCGGCAGTGGTCACCGCGGTGCCAATCAGCTCCGGGGCAGCACGCACATCGGCATCGATGAAGCACAGCCAGTCGCTATCCGCCAGCAACGCCCCGCGCCAGCAGGCATGTGGCTTGCCGGTCCATCCAGCCGGCAATGGCCCGGCATCATGTAGGGAAATCCTGGGATTGATCTTGATATATTGTCCCACAACTGCCCGGGTGCCATCTTGCGAGCCGTCATCGACGACGATGATATGCGACCCGCTCGCCGGACCAGTTTGCTCCGTCAGCCCTTTCAAACAAAGGCCGATATTGGCGATTTCGTTCCTGACCGGGACGATGGTCGAGACGCTCGGTAAATCATTCGTTGTTGAGGTGGCTAGGAGTGTCGCTCGCTGGTAATTGCGGAACTGCCGTAGTGCGCGGCAAAGCAGATAAATCACCAGGCTGGCCCATATTGCGCCGCAAATCAAAGCGAGCATTCAGGCCTCGGCGCGTCCCGCATTGCCGCGATTGGCATAGCGGGCCAGCAGCGCCGCCCGCGAAATCCACAATTCACAGCGATCCCTGAGAAAACGTTGTCGCGGCATTGCGGCCGGGTTGAGCGCTCGGGTAATACCCCATAGAATGCAGCATTCGCCGAGCCCATGCAGACGCGCGAGGAATGACGGCTCGGTTGGAATCCGCTCAAAGCCATAGCGCTGGAACACGCGGGCGATCTGGGGAGCGCCGAGCCGCGCCGGCAAGGCGGTCTCGGCCCGAATGGCGCGGACCTGACGCCAAGCGGGATCATGCTCAATGTACGCCGAGAATGCCCGAAGCGAGTAGATGACGCGATCGCGCATTGAACAGGCCCACCCGAGATCTGGGCCTTTCTCCGAATAGCGCGGCAGGTGCTCGTTCCAAAAATGCAGGATGCCGACGAGTTCGCCGACCTCGACCTCTGTTCCGTCTGATAGCGAGGCCGCCATTCGTGCTGGGCTAAGCGCTACCCGCAAAACGCAGGCGGGGTCGTCGGTGAATTCGTAGATGCCATAGTATGAGCGGAGTCTTGCGTCCACCCAGGCTACCGATCCGGCCCATAACTCATCCGGCCAAGCCGCCGAGGTACTCCCCAGAACGGTCACAAACTCGACCGCCGAGGCGGCAGGATCGGCCGTCATCGTAAGATCACTGCGCTTTGGTCAAGCCAAAGGCCGGGCGAGATGGCTTTCTCTCGATCGTCCCGCAGCCGGTCTGGCCTTCTCGCGTCAAGCGGCGGATAGCGCGACATATCCAACCTCTGCACTTGGTTTCGTGAACGAACATACCTGATCCTACCACCGTTCCCGAAAGGGGGAACTCACCCGCCAGGGTTATGCCTGGTGCCGCGTCCTTTGCGCCGCGTTTGGCGACCCGCCATGGCGCCATTTATCTACAGCGGAACACCCAACAGAATCCTTCGTTTGATGATACGTGGCCAGGGCAACGGCGAGAGGAGTCTCCGGAGGCCACGCCGGGGCGGCTGAAAGAAAGCCGCGCGTCTTATTGCTGCCGCGTGGAGCCTCAAATGGACGAAACCGTCGCCAAATCCGCGCCCGCGGGACTGACTGCCGCCGGATGGCGTCTCGGTCAGATCAACATCCCCGCAGCTGCGGTCCAGAGTATTGCCCGCACCATCCGCAACAGCGTCCTCATAGCACTGGGGCTGGTGCTGGCTTGGCTCGCGATCAATGTACTCCTGGTGATTTTCGCCGGCATCCTGCTCGCGATTTTCCTGCGCGGTCTTGCGGATGTGGTCCAGCGATTGTCGCACAAATTCGGGCTCCACCTGCCGATCGGCTGGGCGCTGCTGATCGCCATCGTTGGTATCCTTATAATCTTGGCGGCAATCTCCTGGTTTTTCAACGATCAGATCGACAGCCAAATCGCTCAGCTATCCCAAGATTTGCCGCGCGCATTCCATAATTTCGAAGACAAAATCAGACAGTTTTATTGGGGCCGTCTGATCCTTAACGAGATCAGTCCGGCGAAGATCGCGAATACTACCAATGCCGGGAATATTGCGGGAACTGTGGCGAGCACGGTCTTTGGCGTAGCCCATGTCACGGTCGAGATTGCCGCCGCCCTCGTCATCTTTTTTTTCATCGGTCTTTACGGCGCTATTGAGCCGGACCTTTATGCACGGGGCGCTATCAGTCTCGTTCCACCGACAAAGCGCCCGCGCGCCCGTTATATCCTTGAGCAAACCGCGAATACCCTATGGTATTGGGAGATGGGCCGTCTGTTCTCGATGACAGTGATCGGGGTCGTCACCGGCATTGGCCTATGGTTGTTGGGGGTGCCGGTTCCCGGCGCGCTCGGACTGTTGGCCGGCATCCTGACCTTCGTTCCGTACGCCGGGACCGTAATTTCAGCAATACCAGCCGCACTTCTCGCGTTTACAATCGGCTCCGAGCTCGCCCTCTACACGGTCCTGCTCTATGTCGGCGCACACACGCTCGAGGGCTACATTCTGGTGCCGCTGGTACAGAAGCGAGCGGCCCATCTGCCGCCGGCATTGACCTTGTCGGCACAAGCGATCCTCAGTGTGATCGTCGGCATCGCCGGCCTTGCCTTGGCAACTCCGATCACGGCTGCGGCAGTGGTATTGACCCGGATGGTGTATGTCGAGGGAATGTTGGACGCCAGCACCGAAGCCGCGGCCGATCCAAAACAGGGTTGATGCTGAGGGGTGAACTCGCGACCAGGGTGCCGGAACATTCTTTAGCGACAAGCGTTGGCACACGCAGCCCAGACCAGGGCAGCGAACCAGCCTTGGTGGCGATGGACGACACAAACAACTCAAAAGGTGATGATTTCGCTGGTTCGGCGGCACTGCACGCGGTGGCCTCCAATCATGGCGAAGCTCCCTCTGTGTACCCGCCAATCTCTCGGCTTGCAGTCATTGGCGATCGCCGAACCGCCGCGGTGATTACTGCGGACGGGTGCGCGCAATGGCTTTGCCTACCCAATTTCGACGGACTTCCAATCTTTGGCCGATTGCTCGATGCAGGGCGCGGCGGGTATTGGCGTCTCGGGCCGGCCAGCGGCCGAGAAGGCCGCCAGAAATATCTCGAAGAAACAAACGCGGCGGCGACACGATGGGATGCTGATGGTGGCGAGCTCGAGCTGACTGACGCGATGTTGCTGCCACAAGGGGACCGTCGGGCGGACGAGCAGGATCATCGCGCTTTGCTGCGCCGGCTCCGCTGTCGCAGCGGTTCAGTCGATTGTGTGCTCGAACTGCAGCCGCGAGATCAGTTCGGTGCGACACCGATCCTGTCTCCCGTTGGAGGGGGCTGCGAGCTGCGGGTCGCGGGGCTCGCCTTGAGCTTATGGACGAGTCGCGGCGAGCCGATCGACGATCCGGCGCGCGCCAACTTTCGGCTCGCCGCCGGTGAGGAATTCTGGGCAATTCTGGCGACCGGCAAAATGCCCGGGACCTGGAGTGTCGAGGCGGCGGAGAGGGCGCTGACCGAGACGATCGGATACTGGCGCAACTGGACCGGTCGCTATGATTATCAAGGACCGCGACGGCAATCGATCCTGCGCGCCGCGCTGGCGACCGAGCTGTTGTCCTTCGCTCCGACCGGGGCACTTGCCGCCGCAGCGACCAGCTCGCTGCCTGAGCGCATCGGCGGCAATCGCAACTATGATTACCGCTATGCCTGGATCCGCGACGCGTCGATGGCAATGGCGACACTGTCGGTCCTGGGCGATGTCGAGAGCGCCGAGCGCTATCTGAGCTGGATCTCGCAGCTGGGCTCATCGACCGAGATGCCCGTGCAAGTTCTCTACCGCATCGACGGTGGTACCGATATTAAACAACGCAATCGTGATGACCTCGCCGGCTATCGCGGATCCCGGCCGGTGCGATTTGGCAATCACGCTTTTCGGCAACGTCAGCTTGATTGTTTGGGATATCTGGCGGATTGTGCCGTTATCTATTTGATCAAGGGCGGGCGCTGGGCACCCGAGTATTGGCGGCTGATCTCGCGGATTGCCGATTATACCGCCAAGAGCTGGCGCAAGCCGAGCAGCGGCATCTGGGAAAGAGACGAGCAGCGCCATTACGTCAGCAGCAAGGTCATGAGCTGGACGACGCTCAAACGCGCGCTCGACTTCGCCGACCGCAGCGGCGACAACGGCAATCTGCGGCGGTGGCGAGCAGCAATGGCCGAAATCCATGACGATGTCATGGAGCGGGGATGGAGCGACGAGCTACAATCGTTCCGCCAGCACTATGGCGCCGATACGCTCGATGCCTCGACCCTGCTGATTCCGCTGATGGGTTTTCTCGAGCCGAACCATCCACGGGTCGTCGCGACCGTGCAGCGGATCGAGCAGGACCTGATGGTCGATGGCTTGGTGCACCGCTTCCGACCCGAGCGCAGCGACCTTTCCATGGTCGAGTTTGAAGGTGCTTTCCTGCCCTGCTGCTTCTGGCTCGCCGCAGTCTATGCGCTGATGGACCGGGACAAGGATGCGGATGCGATGCTGCGGCGCATTGAGGGATTGATCGGCGGGAGCGGGCTGTTTTCGGAGGAGGTCGACAGCCGCTCGGGCGAATTGCTCGGGAATATCCCAATGATCTTTTCGCACGCTGAATATGCCCGAGCGATCCTGCAACTCGACCATCACTGGCCGACCGACATCTGACAAAGCACGTCACACGCTTTTTGGGAGGTAGGAATGTCAGAGACGGTCGTCGTAACCGGGGCCTCTGCCGGCGTCGGGCGCGCCACCGCCCACGCCTTTGCTCGGCGAGAGGCGCGGATCGGACTAGTCGCACGTGGCACCCAAGGGTTGCAGGCAGCTGCGGCGGAGGTCGAACAGCAAGGCGGCAAAGCACTGACATTGCCGCTCGATATGGCTGATCCTGATGCGGTCGAAGCGGCGGCCGAGCGGGTCGAGAACCATTTCGGCCCAATCGACATCTGGGTCAATTGCGCGATGGCAACGATCTTCGCCCCGTTTCACCGCATTTCGCCCGAAGAGTATCGCCGTGCTACCGAGGTGACCTATTTGGGCTTTGTCTATGGCACGATGGCGGCATTGAAGCGCATGCGGGCACGCAATCGCGGCACCATCGTCCAGGTCGGGTCAGCTCTGAGCTATCGTGCGGTACCGCTGCAATCGGTTTATTGCGGCTCTAAGTTCGCGATCCGCGGATTTACCGACAGCCTGCGCACTGAGCTGATCCATGACGGGGTCAGTGTCAATCTCGTAATGGTTCAGATGCCGGCGCTCAACACGCCGCAATTCAACTGGGCGCGAAACAAGATGAGCCGTCGGCCCCGGCCGATTGCGCCGATCTTCCAGCCCGAGGTCGCCGCCGACGCGATCGTCTATGCGGCACATTCGCGGCGTCGGGAAGTATGGGTAGCGCGCTCCAGCGTCAAGGCGATTGTCGGGAACAAATTCTTTCCGGGTTTGCTCGACCGCTATCTCGCCAAAACCGGCTATAGCGGCCAACTGACGCAGGAGGCCGCTGAAGCCGGTCAACCAGACAATCTCTTCGACCCGGTTCCGGGAGATCCGCAGACGCATGGCCGGTTCGACGACGAGGCCACGACTGTGAGCCCGCAGCTCTGGGCAAATGAGCATCGCGGCACATTGCTCACCTTGGGGCTGCCGCTGGCGGCGCTGATCGCCGCGATGGTGATCGGCGTAAAGCCAGCCGCGCAGCAAAATTCCAGCCGTTAGAATCGGAAACTCTGCGGAACCGAATCCGAAAATAGTCCGTTGAAGCCTTCGCGATCCGGGGGTCGCCTGAACGGAGTAGTCGGTGGCGATCTTCGGACCGAGAGCCAATTTGTGGATGAATACGGCGCTCGTTTCGGTCGTGGTTCTATTCCTGGGAGCGTTGCTCTCGATCTGGGTCGTGCCGGTCATGGGATACAATACACAGGAACGATACGCGCCCGAACAGCCGGTCCCGTTCAGCCATCGCCACCATGTTACCGGGCTCGGCCTCGATTGTCGTTATTGCCACATGACTGTCGAAACCGGTCAATACGCGGGCATGCCGCCAACCGAGACCTGTATGACCTGCCACTCCCAGATCTGGACACATGCCGGTGTCCTGGAGCCGGTGCGGCAGAGTTTTGCCGAGAACATCTCGTTGCGCTGGAATTGGGTTTATCGGCTGCCAGATTACGTTTATTTCGATCACAGCATTCACATCGCCAAGGGCGTCGGCTGCACCGAGTGTCACGTCTCGATCGGCGATGAAGCGCTGACCCGTAAAACGACAACGCTTTACATGAGTTGGTGCCTCGATTGCCACCGCAATCCGGCGCCACATTTGCGGCCGCTTGACCAGGTCTTCAACCCGTCTTGGAAGCGGACCGCCAATACGCCGTCCGGTACGGCGTTGATGACGGCCTATCACATTCATCCCGAAACGCTGTCGGACTGCGGGGTATGCCACCGATGAGCGCCGCACACCGCGATTATTGGCGCAGCCTCGAAGAGCTGGCGGAGAGCCCGGGATTTGCCGAGATCGTCGAGCGCGAGGCACCGCGATTTCGCGGCATGCTCGGCCCGCTTGATCGCCGCAATTTTATGCGGTTAATGGCGGCGGCAATGGCGCTCAGTGGTCTATCCGACTGTGGGCCCGAACCGGACCCGCGCCAGCTTCTCCCTTATATCCAGCAGCCGCCCGGGATCGTGCCCGGCCATGCCAATTTTTATGCGACCGCGACAACCAGAGAGGGTTATGCGACTGGCGTTCTGGTCGCGCATCTGATGGCACGGCCGGTCAAGGTCGAAGGCAACCCGGCTCATCCGGCCAGTCTTGGCGCCGCCAGCGCAATCATGCAGGCGAGCATTCTCGAACTTTACGACCCGCGCCGCACCCAGACCATCCTCGGCCAGGGACAGATCGACTCGTGGGAGCACCTGATTACCGCGCTGTTCGAGCGACGGGAGCAGCTGTTGCCGCATCGCGGTGCCGGCCTGCGCCTGCTGACCGGGACCGTGACTTCGCCCTCGCTCAGCGCTCAGATCAAGGCATTGCAGCAGCAATTTCCGGAGATGCGCTGGCATCAATGGGAGCCGATCAATCGCGACAACGAACATATCGCGATCCAGCGATCGTTCGGCCGGCCGCTCGACAAGATTTACAATCTTGATAATGCTGACATCGTCTTTGCCGTCGAGAGCGATCTGATCTCGAGCGTGCCGGGGTGGCTCGCCTACGCTCGCCAGTTTGCCGCCCATCGCCGCCCCGACGAGACCGGCGGCAAGATGAGCCGGATTTACGCGATCGAGAGCACGCCGACCCTGATCGGGGCCAAGGCGGATCACCGCTTACCGCTAAGCCCGACGGAGCTGGTCGCGACAATGCGCTATCTGGCCGCGGCGACCGGCGCTGGCCCCAGTGACTGGAAGCAGGTTCAAGTCAGGGAAGCGGCTTGGCTCGATGCGGCGGCTCAGGACCTGCTCCAGCACCATGGCCGCGTGCTCGTTCATGCCGGCCGGGAGCAGCCGGTCGAAATCCATCTTATTGCCGATGCGATCAATGGTGCGCTTGGGGCATTTGGAACGACGATCCGGACGATCGAACCGGTCGCTGCTTCCCCAGTCTTGATGCGTCAGTCATTAGAAGAGTTGGTCAGCGACATGGCCGCTGGCAGGGTCGACACCCTGATGATGCTCGACACCAATCCCGTCTACAACGCGCCGGCCAATCTCGACTTTGCGACCGCGCTAAAGCGGGTGCCGATGTCGGTCAGTCTCTCGCTTTACGCCGACGAGACCGCTGTCGCCAGCACCTGGATGGTGCCCGCGGCCCAGGAATACGAGGCATGGGGCGATGCGCGCGCCTTTGACGGCACGATCACAATTCAGCAGCCGCAGGTACGGCGACTCTATGAAGGTCATTCGCCGCACGAACTCTTGGCTGTATTGCAAGGGAACACGCTCCCGATCGATTATGAACTGGTGCGCACTTTCTGGCAGGGTGAAGCGCACCAGCGCGGCATCGGCGATTTCGAACGCTTCTGGCATGAATCGCTGCGTATCGGAATTGTCGAAAGCAGTGCCGCGCCACCAGCCGCGGCGACGCCCGCGGCTGGTGTATTGACGAGCTTGCCGGCCCGGGTGGAACTGCCCCAGCCGGGTATCCCGCTCATTTTTCGGCCAGACTTGCTGGTCTGGGATGGTCGCTACACCAATAATCCTTGGTTGTTGGAGATGCCGCGCCCATTCACCCGATTGACTTGGGACAATGCGGCGCTGATCGCCCCGGCAACCGCCAAGCGGCTCAACCTCGACACCGGGGACGTACTCGAGATCACCTATCGCGGACGCCAGGTGCGCGCACCGGTCTTTGTGCTGCCCGGCCAAGCCCCAGAGTGCATCACCTTACCACTGGGTTTTGGTCATCAGGCCGGAGCCCTTGGCGCCGGCATTGGGTTTGACGCTTACCATTTGCGCATTTCGGAGGAGATGTGGACCGCCGCTGGGGCCACTCTGTCGCGGACCGGCGAAACTTTCAGCCTCGCTACGACGCAAGGGCATGACCGCGTCGCCGGGCGTGACCTGATCCGCGAGGGAACCCTGACGGAATTTCGCGAGAACCCTGGTTTTCTGCAGCATCATCAACCGGACGAGTCGCTTTACCCGCCTTACAAATACCCGCGCTACGCGTGGGCGATGGCGATCGATCTGAACTCCTGCATCGGCTGCCAGGCTTGCGCCGTGGCCTGCCAGGCGGAGAACAACGTACCGGTCGTTGGCAAAGACATGGTGCTGCAAAACCGCGAGATGCACTGGCTGCGCATCGATCGGTATTACTCGGGACCCGCCGAGAACCCGGGTATAGCGTTCGAACCGGTCCCTTGCATGCATTGCGAGGACGCGCCATGCGAGGTCGTTTGCCCGGTGCATGCCACTGTGCACGATCACGAAGGCATCAATCTGATGGTCTACAACCGGTGCGTCGGTACCCGGTTCTGTTCGAATAACTGCCCATACAAGGTACGCCGCTTTAATTTCTACGGCTTTGCCTATCAGGAGGACCGGCCAGCGGAATCGTGGAACCCGCAGGTGACTGTCCGCAATCGCGGCGTCATGGAAAAGTGCACCTATTGCATCCAGCGCGTCCGCACCGCGCAAATCGAGGCCGATAAACAAAACATTCTCGTGCCGGACGGAGCGGTCATGACCGCTTGCCAGCAGAGCTGCCCGACGCAGGCAATCATCTTTGGTAACCGCAATGACCCCGAGAGCGCAGTCGTGCGTCGCAAATCGAGCCCGCTTGATTACGTGCTGCTCGATGAGCTGAACACCCGCCCGCGCACCAGCTATACCGCCTTGATCCGCAACCCTAACCCGCAGATTGAGGGCGCCAAAACATGACGGTCCTAGATCTGCCGAGCGAAGCGCCGGTGCCGGTGGTCGCACCCGGCGTCACCATGCGCTCGCTTAGCGAGGAGGTCGGCGAGCCCAACCTACGGCCAAAGACCCCGCTATGGTGGTGGATCAGCTTTGGTTTTTCCCTATCGCTGCTGCTTGTGCTTGTCGTCGCGGTCATCTGGACCCTAGACAAATCGGTCGGCGCCTGGGGCATTAATATTCCAGTCGCCTGGGGCCTGGCGATCGTCGACTATGTGTGGTGGATCGCAGCCGCGAGCGGCGCCACCTTCCTCTCTTCGATGTTTTATCTGACCCGCTCGCCGTGGCGCACAGCAACCCACCGGATTGCAGACGCGGTGGCGATCGCCTGCTCAGCATCGGCCGGCATCATGCCGATCATGCATCTTGGGCGGCAGGGTTTGTTTTATTGGCTGTTCCCCTATTCGAATGTGATGGGGGTTTGGCCGCAAGTACGCAGTCCGCTGTGGTGGGACTTCATTTCACTGCTCTGTTACATTATTGCTGCGACATTTTATTTTTACGTCGGGCTGCTGCCCGATCTGGCGACAATGCGCGATCTCGCCCGAGACCGGCGCCAACAGCTTTTTTATGGCGTTCTGGCGCTCGGTTGGCGCGGTTCGTCGCAGGATTGGGCTTATTTTCGATTCGTCTATTTGATTATGGCCGCCGTCATGGCGCCGATGGTGGTTGTCGTCCATGGTGTTGTCGGCCTCGATTTCGCCGGCGGTTTGACACCCGGCTGGCACTCGACACAATTTCCCCCGTACTTCTTCTTTGGCGCGCTTCTGTTCGGGTTTGCACTCGTCATAATGCTGACGATACTGATCCGCGCCGCCTACGGGCTCGATGACATCCTGACCGAATATCACCTGAATGCGATGGCCAAGGTGGTGCTGGTCGCCAGCCTACTGCTCGCCTACGCCTATCTGTGGGAAGGGTTTGGGGCGATCTACGGCAGCGACATCGCCGAGCGCACAATGTTCCTCAATCGCATCTCCGGTCTTTATGCCTCGTGTTATTGGGCGAAAATCGCGCTTAACGTGATCATCCCGCAGCTGTTGTGGTTTCCGGGGTTTCGCCGCAGTCAGCTTCTGCTGTTCGCAATCTCGCTCGGCATCGCCGTCGGATCCTGGCTCGATCCCTATGTCGTCATCGTGCAGAGTCTGCACCGCAACTACATGCCGTCGGAGTGGGGTAATTACTATCCGACCTTTTGGGACTGGGCGCTCTTCGCCGGCTCGATCGGGCTCGCTTTGACCCTGTTCCTATTGATGCTGCGACTGCTGCCGATCGTTTCGATCGCGCAGTTACGGCGGATCGTAAAGAGCGCCGGCGCCCCATGAGCGAACTTCACGAATACGGGCTGATAGGCGTGTTCGACAATCCTGAAGCGCTGAAGGCCGCAGCACGACATCTGCGCCGCTCCGGATTTCGCGCGGTCGAAGCCTATTCCCCGTACCCGGTCGAAGGCCTCGACGAGATCCTGCATCCAGCACCGGAGTGGCGCTGGCGGCTTTTGCCGCTAGTGATCTTTGGCGCTGCCGTGCTCGCCGCATGTTGGGGCTATTTCATCCAGTGGTGGGACGAGGCGCTCAATTACCCGATCAATGTCGGCGGCCGCCCTCTCAATAGCTGGCCGGCATTCATCGTCGGTACAGTCCAGTTCACGCTGCTGGTAACGATCGCGGCCTGCACTTTTGTTTTGCTTTTGGGATGCCGATTGCCACGTCTTTACCATCCAATCTTTAATGCCGACGCATTTGGGCGAGCCTCGGTGGACCGCTTCGTGCTATGTATCGAGGCGCGCGATCAGGGCTTCGATCCGGAATACCTGCGCTGCATCTTCGAGAACCATGGCGCCGAGCATGTGGCCGAGGTGCCGGGCACATGAGACGATTGCCAATCATAGCAGTTGCGGGGCTCGCCCTGGCCATGGCCGGCTGCGACAATATGGCGAATCAGCCAAAGCGCTTGCCGTTTCAGCTGCCTTATGGCGCCGAGGCGAATTGGCCGGCGCTGCCGCCCGCAGGCATCGTCGCCAATGACGAGCCGTTTGGGCCGCCCCCACCGCCGCCGGTCACCATAGCATTGCTCGCACGCGGCCAGCAACGCTACGATATTTACTGCTCCCCGTGTCATAACCGGGTCGGCGACGGCAATGGCATGATCGTTCAGCGCGGCTTTCCGCGGCCACCGTCCTACTTCAGCGCCAATCTGATCAAAGCCTCGAACCAACATTATTACGATGTGATCACGCACGGGCATGGCGTGATGTACCCATACGCTGTGCGCGTCGCACCACCCGACCGCTGGGCAATCATCACCTATATCCGGGCCTTGCAGGCGAGCGAGAATGCCCGGCTCGCCGAAGTGCCGCCCGCGCAGCGGTCGCTCCTTCAATGAACGACGACCGCATCTTCCGCAATGCCAATATCGGCTCTGTTGCCGCGCTGGTCATTGGCGTTGCCGGCTGCGTCGTCGGGGCGGTAATCGATGTCACGGATTTTTATCGGGCTTGGCTCTGCACTTATCTGTTTTGGCTCGGTCTGCCGCTGGCCGGGGTGACGCTGGTGATGGTGCATGACTTGACCGGCGGCAATTGGATGGCGAGCGCCCGCCCGACACTTCATGCGGCGATCGTAACAATGCCGCTCGCGACGCTTGCCGGGATCCCGGCCTTTGTCGGGCTCGGTGCGCTCTATAGCTGGGTCCATCCGGCCACCAGCCTCAGCAATACGTTTTACCTCAACCCCGCGATGTTTTGGTTGAGGTATGGGATCTATGTCGTGCTGTGGAACTTGCTCGCCGCCTTCGCCTTATGGGCGCCGCGCGGAGAGATGGCCCCGATCCTACCCGGATTTTCCTGGATTAGCGGCGTCGGGCTCGTCGTCCTGGCATTCTCGGCTGGCTTTGCCTCGATCGATTGGATCTTGTCACTCGAGCCGAAATTCTGGTCTTCGGTTTTCCCCTACATCGTCGAGGCCGGCTGGTTCAATACCGGGCTCGCCATCGTGCTGTTGGTGGTGGCAATCAGCGGGCACTTTGCCGGCAGCCGCCGCGACCATATGGCCGATTTGGCGGCGATCCTGCTCGGTACGACAATTTTTTGGGCCTATGTCGAGTACAGCCAGTATTTGATCATCTGGGAATCAAACCTGAGGACCGAGATCCCGTATTATTTGACCCGCATCACCGGAGTATGGAGAGCAGCACTCTATATCTGGATCGCGTTCGGATTCGTCATCCCGTTTTTTGTGCTGCTGTGGCGGCCGAGCAAGCGCAGCCGCGGCGTCGTGGCGGCGATATGCTGTTTGATCGTACTGAGCCGCGTGGCCGAAAAGTGGTGGCTTGTGATCCCGGAATTCCCCAATGCAGGTCCCTTCTGGCTCGATGTGGCCGCGATCGCGGCGCTGGGCGGCCCAATGA
The DNA here is from genome assembly GCA_019238055.1 of Alphaproteobacteria bacterium. Lineage (GTDB taxonomy): Bacteria > Pseudomonadota > Alphaproteobacteria > ATCC43930 > CGMCC-115725 > AP-15. The sequence continues at coordinate 4,939 of JAFAOB010000218.1, read as the reverse complement.
TCCTGATCTTCGTGTGGGCGATGCGCTACCGACACCTGCTGAGCCCGGGTGTCTGGCCGGTCTGGAAGGCAGCGAGCCATGGCTGATGTGGCGGACGTAAAGCACGACAATCCTCAGGCCGCCTATGAACAGGAGGATTGGCCGCTTGACAAAGTCAGCTTTGTTTACATTGGGATTTTTGTCTTTTTAGTCATTATCCCCTTCGTTTTATGGGCGGCTTATCCAAACTCGGTAACGGATGTCAGCCGCAAGCTGCTTATCAAACCGCCGTCCCCAGAGTTGCAAATCGATCCACAGCTGGACCTGAAAAGCTTTCGCCTGCATGAGGATCAGCGTCTCAACACTTATTACTGGATCGATAAAGCGAAAGGAATCGTGCACATCCCGATCGAACAGGCGATGAAAAAACTCGCTCAGTCGGGCATTGACGGTTTTCCAAAGGGGCAGCCGTGAAGCGCATGGTCGCCGTGCTTTCATTTGGCCTTTCGCTGTTCGCTGCCGGCATGGCGGAGGCTTCTTCGCCAGTCGACCCAGCAGCCTTCGCCTTTCGGCCGCATCCGGGTGCACGGCTGCCGCTCGCCGAGCCACTTTATGCCGAGGACGGTGGCGCCATGACGCTCGGAGAGTTCTTCGGCAAAGAGCCGGTCGTGGTGGTTCTCGAATATCTGCGCTGCAAATCCCTGTGCGGCCTGACCCTGGAAAATACCATCGCGGCGCTCGACGCGCTGCCGCTCGATGCCGGACGCGATTTTCAGATGCTGGCGATCAGCATCGATCCACGCGATAAGCCTGCCGATTTGGCGCGTGCGAAGGCGAAATATCTCGCCCTCTATCACCATCCCGGGACCGCCGCCGGCGTCCACTTTCTGGGAGGTTCGGTCGAAGCGGCGCGGCAGATCGCTGACACGATCGGCTTTCCTTATCGGTTCGATCCCGACACCGGCCAATATATCCATCCCGCCGGCTTTATCCTCGCCGGTCGCGACGGCCGGATCAGCCGCTACATATTCGGGGTCGGGCCTACAGCGTCCGATCTCAGCACCGGGCTCGCCGACGCAGCGCGCGGACAAACGCTGAGCCCGCTCGAGCGGCTGGTGTTGCTGTGTCACATCGAAGGCACGCCGCTCGGCCGCTATACCGTCCCGGTCGTGGCGGCGCTGATGATTGGCAATATCGCCGCAGGGACAGCGCTGATTTTCATCTTCGGGGCAATCATGCGGCGGCGTCACGGCTGAAAGCGATGGATCAGTATCATTGGGTTCCGTTTTGGCCGCGCACCGCTGCCCTGAATGCGGTCGTCGTCAACAATCTCTACATTGCCGAACTGGGTCTCTGCGGTCTGATCATAGCGATGGTCGTCGGCATGATGATGACGTTTTGCGTCCGCTATCGCCAGGGCAGCACCGTCTCGCGCGCCGACCGCGTCAAAAAGACCTGGCATTGGGAAATCACCTGGACCACCGCGACGCTCGTCGCCTTTCTCGTGCTGTTCTGCTGGGGAGCCTCGATCTACATTTGGCTGTTCAAAACGCCGCCTGGCGACATCGAAATCTATGTCGTCGCCAAGCAATGGATGTGGAAGTTCCAGCATCCGGGCGGCCAGCGCGAGATTGATACATTGCACGTCCCGGTCGACAAAACCATTCGCTTGGTGATGGCCTCGCAGGACGTGATCCACAGTTTCTTTGTGCCTGCTTTCCGCGTCAAACGCGATGTGGTGAGCGGCACATATGAGACGATTTGGTTCAAGGCCACAAAAACTGGCACCTATCAGATCGAGTGCAGCCAATTTTGCGGCGTACAGCACGCGACGATGAAGGGCTACGTCGTCGTTATGACACCAGCGGACTATGCCGCGTGGCTGACCTCCCACGGAATTCGTGAATCGCTTGCGCTACAGGGAGAAGCGCTATTCCGCCAGTACGGCTGCAGCGGTTGCCACGGCGCCAATAGTACCGTGCATGCGCCGACCCTGGTCGGTCTTTACGGCAGTATTGTTCACCTGCAGAACGGGGGGGCCGTCAGGGCAGATGAGCGCTACATCCACGACAAGATCCTGATGCCGAATGAACAAATTCCCGCCGGTTATCCGTCCAATGTCATGCCGAGTTTTGCCGGCCAGATCAGCGAAGACAATATCTTAAAGCTCGTCGCCTACATCCAATCGATCGGCAGCCAGGAGTTCTCACGATGACGACGATCGCGATCGATCTGCCGCGCAATTATGCGACCGAGGAAAACACGATCGTCTCTTGGTTGTTCACCAAAGACCATAAGCGCATCGCCCTACTTTTTTTCGCGTCGATCACGTTTTTCTTTTTTATCGGTGGTTTTGCCGCGACCATGATCCGCCTGCATTTGGCCACGCCAGGGGGGCTGCTGCAGCCCTCGGTTTACAACCGCATGTTTACAGTACATGGCGTGATGATGGTGTGGTTTTTTCTGATTCCGTCAATTCCGAACACGTTTGGCAATTTCTTCTTGCCGATGATGATCGGAGCGCACGACCTCGCCTTTCCTCGGGTCAATCTGCTTAGTTGGTATGTGTTCAACTTGTCCGGTCTCGTTCTGCTCTATGCACTCGTTATGGGTGGCATCGATACCGGCTGGACCTTCTATCCTCCCTATTCGACGCAATACGCAAGTGGATATGTATTCGCTGCGGCGCTGGCCGTGTTCATCAATGGCTTCTCGTCGATCATGACATCGCTGAACTTCGTCGTGACCACCCACCGGCTGCGTGCGCCGGGGATGACTTGGCTGCGGTTACCGCTGTTCGTCTGGGCGATGTACTCGGTCAGTATCGTGATGCTAACCGCGACACCGGTCCTAGCCATGGACATGTTTTTGCTATGTGTCGAGCGATTCATCGGCGTCGGCATGTTCGACCCGTCGCGCGGCGGCGATCCAATACTGTGGCAACACATGTTCTGGTTCTACTCTCATCCTGCGGTTTACATCATGATCCTGCCGGCAATGGGTGTTGTCAGTGAACTGATCTCTTGTTACGCACGGCGGCCGATCTTCGGCTATTTGGGGATGGTCATGGCCTTGATGGCAATCGCCATCATCAGCTTTTTTGTTTGGGCACATCACATGTTTGTCGCTGGGATTTCGATATATTCGGCGGTTGTATTCTCGTTATTGAGCTTTTTTGTTGCAGTGCCATCGGCGATCAAGGTCTTCAACTGGACTGTCAGCCTGCATAAAGGCTCGATCGTCTTCGACGCGCCGATGCTCTACGCGCTCGGCTTCGTCCTGCTGTTTACGATTGGCGGCCTGACCGGGTTGATCGTCGCGACCTTGGCCGTCGACGTGCACGTGCATGACACTTATTTCGTCATCGCCCATTTTCATTATATCATGGTCGGCGGCACGGTCAGCGCATTTTTCGGTGGATTGCATTACTGGTGGCCAAAGATGACCGGCCGCTTTTATCCGGAATCGTGGGCGCGGTTTGCTGCAACGCTGACTTTTGTCGGGTTCAACTTAACCTTTTTTCCGCAATTTATTCTTGGTTATCTCGGGATGCCGCGGCGCTATTATACTTATGTGCCAGCGTGGGAATCTTGGAACCTTTTGTCCTCCGCCGGGGCTTCGATCCTTGCGGTCGCCTATGCGTTGCCGCTGTTTTATCTCGGCTGGTCCTTGCTCTACGGCAGGCGGGCCGGCCCCAACCCTTGGGGTGCAACCGGCCTCGAATGGACCACGCCATCCCCGCCACCGACCCATAATTGGGAACTGACCCCAACCGTCAAGCTCGGCCCCTATTCTTACAACCCGGAAGACGGCAGCTATATCACCCAGGACGGCGTCAAACATGCCTATGTCTAGCCGCACAATCTCGCCGGAGATTCAGTATGCCGATCTGTCGCAGCAGGGTGATACCGCCCAGCTCGGAATGTGGGTTTTCATCACGACCGAGACGCTGTTCTTCGGAACGTTGATTTTTACGTATTATATCTATCGGATTCTTTATTCACACGAATTCGATGTCGCGGCAAGAGACGCGGTCTTGTGGTGCGGCAGTGCCAATATCGGAATCCTGATCACCAGCAGCTTGACAATGGTGCTGGCAATCAATGCCGCGGCCGATGGACGCCGCCGCGCGATGATCTGGTGGCTAATTGCGACCGCGGCGCTCGGCATGTGTTTTCTCGGAATCAAAGGTTATGAATACAACCTTGATTATAACGATAAGGTCGTGCCGGTCGCGAATTTTGAGATGAAGCCCGGAGAGGCGCCGGCCGGCGAGTTGTTCTGGGTGTTTTACTGGGTCGGTACCGGCCTGCATGCCATTCATTTGACGATCGGCGTTGGACTCGTCCTTTACATGCTGCTGTGGCGGATCCGGCGCGGCGAAATCACTCCCGACTATTATGCCCCACTCGAGGTGGTCGGCCTCTACTGGAGCTTTGTCGACACGGTGTGGCTGTTTTTGTTTCCGTCGATTTATCTGGTGGGTCGGTCATGAAGAACACCAGCGAGCATGACTCGAACTTGCTCTATATTATCGCTTGGCTGGTAATGATCCTGCTCACCGCGATCAGCATTTGGATCGCATTTCTCGGCCTCGGCCTTTATGCACCTGTCATTCAATACGGCATCGCCGCGACCCAAGCCTCGATCTTGTTTATTCTATTTATGCGATTGAAGGGCCCGCCGCGCCTCAAATGGATTTTCGCCGGCAGCGGGTTTTTCTGGCTGTTATTTCTCTACGGTCTGACCTGGACCGACTATGCCACCCGCCGGGGAGGCCTGCCCCAGTTCTGATTTCGTCGCTGAATTGTCGCCGCCCCGCCTCCGAAAGAGACCGGCCAGCCCAACCAGCGCCAGCCCGGTGATTGCAATCATCGCCGCATCGCGGTGGCGCCGGGTGAACATCTCCCAGGAAACGTTGCGGGCCTGCGCATCAAAGCCCATGCGCGCCATAATTCCC